>NZ_JALXVO010000100.1:0-4105 GCF_025151705.1 Paenibacillus sp. p3-SID1389
ACTAGTTAGTTAATAGAAGAAATAATAGGGGGCGATACCTTGGCAAAGAGTGATCAACTCATGTTAACCATAGTTGCAATCGCGATTCTAGCGTGCACTTTCTGGACCGGTTATGCGATTGGCCTGCGGCAGAGACCGCCGATGGATCCTTCCGATGTCCAGCAGGCCATTCATTCCAGATGGGTCAAGGCCAAAGCGATTTCTATTTCGCTTTAAAAGTCATGTAACTCAAAGCATCTTCCGAGTATGCTTCTGCCCGTCATAGGAGAAGAGCGCCCGCTTTTCTTCCACCACCGTCTCTAGGTGCACGGGGCGGCCCCACAGCTTGTAAACGTAGGGTAGCGTATGCTCCAGATACTTGAGGTCCAGCTCAATCCCTTCATATTGATGCTTCAGCAACAGCTCACCGGAGCGCAGGTAGTCGCCGTCCTGGACGACGATGTACGGCGAGCCGCCGTTGACGCGGGAGGCGATCAGCTGGTCGCGGACATTTTCCCACGATTTGTCGGTGATTTTCCACTCTGGACCTTGCTTCTCGAAAATGTACAAGTCCAGATCGCGGACGAGATCCTTGGTCAAATAGCTGCGAAGGAAGGAAATGTCCGAATCGAGCTCGCGCACTTCGAAGATTTTCTCCCGGCCTTTTCCGGGCTCACGGCCAAAGCGGCGGCGCTCCTCTTCGGTCGGGTTATCCCAGCGGCGCTCGATGTCCTCGAAAATCTTGAGCCCGAGGTAATACGGGTTCAGGCTTTGCCGCGACGGCTGAACGACCAAGGCGTTCAGCTTGGCGAATTCGACCGTTTCGTCACTGGTCAGGTCGAGCTCGCGGATGATGCGCTGATGCCAATACGAAGCCCACCCCTCGTTCATGATTTTCGTCTCCATCTGCGGCCAGAAATACAGCATCTCCTCCCGCAGCATGCTCATAATATCCCGTTGCCAATCTTCCAGCACTTCCGAATATTCCTGGATAAACCAAACGATATCCTTCTCCGGTTCGGGCGGGAAGTGGACGGTGACCTCTTTGGCTTCCTCGGTGCGTCCGCCCGGATGTTCATCCAGCGTCCAAAGATCGTCGTAAGTCCCTGTCTTCACCGGCCCTTGCCGCCCCTCCTTCGCCCGCCGAAGCTTCTCTTCCATTTGCCGCCGTTTGTCATAACGCATCGGCTTGATTAACTGCGGATCGACGTGCTCTTGGATCGCCAGCACAGCGTCGATGAAGCTCTCTACTGTTTCCGCACCGTAGGCCAATTCGTAACGTCTAATCCGCTCGGCGGTGGCGGCCATGCTCTCCACCATATCCCGGTTGGTGGCGGAGAACCGCACGTTATTTTTAAAGAAATCGCAGTGGGCGAGCACGTGAGCGACGATCAGCTTGTTCTGGATCAGCGAATTGCCTTCCAGTAAAAAGGCGTAACACGGGTTCGAGTTAATGACGAGCTCGTAGATTTTGCTTAACCCGAAATCGTACTGCATCTTCATCTTGTTAAACATTTTGCCGAAGCTCCAATGCGAAAACCGGGTTGGCATTCCATAAGCGCCAAACGTATATATGATATCGGCGGGGCAAATTTCATAGCGCATCGGATAATAATCAAGTCCAAACGAGTCGGCGATTTCCATAATTTCCGCGATGGCGTATTCGAGCTGTTCTAATTCGCTGCTCAACTGGCCGCACCCCCTTCGCGCTTGTGGAAGAACCGTTTTAACGCGTTATAAACCTCGCCTTTTTCCTTAATGACGTAATACATGAATTTCTCCTGCTTGATCGTCCGGTAGGCGGACATCAAGGTGCTGCCGCGATTGTACTGGTTGACTTCCCCGTAGCCAAACATGTTGCTGCGCTTCATCAGCTCGCCAATCAGCTTGACGCAGCGCTCATTATCGGAGGTCAGGTTGTCGCCGTCGGAGAAGTGGAACGGATAAATGTTGTAGCTGGACGGCGGGTAACGGGTGTCGATGATCTCCAGCGCTTTTTGATATACCGAAGAGCAGATGGTGCCGCCGCTTTCCCCGCGGGTGAAAAATTCTTCCTCACTGACCTCCTTGGCCTCGGTATGATGCGCAAGAAACACAATCTCGACCTTCTCGTACTGCCGCCGCAGGAACCGGGTCATCCAGAAGAAGAAGCTGCGCGCGCAGTATTTCTCGAACGCCCCCATCGAACCTGATGTGTCCATCATCGCCAGAATGACCGCGTTGGAGTGGGGGACAACGACCTCCTCCCACGTTTTGTAGCGGAGATCGTCTGGAGAAATGCCGTGAATGCCGGGGGTCCCGGCGGTGGCGTTACGGCGCAGGTTTTCCAAGATGGTGCGTTTCTTGTCGATGTTGGACATGAGGCCTTTTTTGCGGATATCGTTAAAACGGATGGATTCGGTTTCCATTTCTGTCTTGTCTTTATCCTGGATATAAGGCAGTTCCATCTCTGCGAACAACATATCCTCCAGCTCTTCGATGCTAATCTCCGCTTCCACGTAATCGTAGCCCGGCTGATCGCCGGCCTTGCCGCCTTTCCCGCCTTTTCCGCTGTCCTTCGGACTGTCCTGGCCTAGCACGTCTCCCACCTCGCTGCTCCCGTCGCCTTGGCCGACATGCTTATGTTTCTGGTAGTTATGAATGAAGCGGTACTCTTCCAAATTGCGGAGGGGGACCTTAATGATCTGTTTGCCGTCTGACATGATGATATTTTCTTCGGTGATGAGATCTGGCAGATTTTGCTTAATAACCTCTCTCACTTTCTCCTGATGACGTTGTTGATCCTGATACCCTTTCCGGTGCAGCGACCAGTCCTCTTTGGAGACGACAAAGTGATATCGATCAGGCGTTGGCATAGATGAACACCTCCATATCGGGATTTCCCGGAACGCTATATTTGTGGATGTAAATAAAGTATATTCACGGAGAGGGGCGATATGTGAGGGAGCTTGCGCCGGTTTGGAAACAATAAGGCTGGAAAAAGGCGGAGATTCCCGTTAAGCTAATAACAGTTAGATTAGGTTAGGTTTGCGAAGGGGGTCACGAATTGGTGCCGATGAATCAGGTTTGGCTGGAGCTATATGAAGCCGCGGATCAATTTAAGAAGCTGAAGCCATGGGAATGGCTTTCGAACGTTCATTTGTTTGGGGTTCGCAGTCCATGGGATCACCGTATCGGATATTGCTGCGTGATGGGGAGCGGCAAGGAAGTGTTTGGTATGGCCGTTTATTTGGGAACGGAGGGCCTGCAGACGGTGCTTGACATGTTAAATGGGGAATTCATAGGCGATCCGCTGTTTGCGCAGCATTGTTATATGCTGTCCTTTGGCAGCCGGGACGAGCTGTACCCGGAGGAATATGAACGGGTGAAGGAGTTAGGTTTATCCTTTCGCGGCAAAACTGCCTGGCCGTCCTTCCGTCTCTACGAGCCGGGTTACGTGCCTTGGCCGATAACGGACCGGGACGATATTGTCTTCTTGACGGAGATCCTCAGACAAGCGATGGAAGTGAGTCTTTCCTATCGGGAGGATCCCGATGCTCTATTGGAAGGCAACGGGGAACGTTTTCTCGTGCGGATTCCCGTTACCGGGGAGGGTGCGGGTACGACCGAATGGATCAGCGAATGGCTCAAGCCGGACCAGGCGGATCGGCCGCTGGAGCCAGCCGGACGAGCGGTCATGGTGGACGAGCTGCGCATGGTCAAAGCAAGGCGTGCAGTCAGCGGTGATGCGGGGGTCTGGGAGGTAGACAGCTTTTTTATCCCCATGCCCATTGAAGACGAGGAACGTCCGTTTTATCCGACGATGAACGTGATTGCGGATCAAGAGACCGGGCAGATCCTGCATTACGGGTTGACCAAACAGGCGGAAGCGTCCGAGAACCTTGCGGATGGTCTGCTGGGGTTGATCGAGACGTATAGAGTGATGCCGATGCGGCTTGTGGCCCGTACTTCCAGAGTGCTGGACGAGCTGGCATCGGTGATCGCAGGGTTTGGACTTGTCTGCAGTGTAGAACCGCAGCTGCCGGCGATTGAGGAGTTCCAGCAATCGGTAGGAGGCAAGCTATTATAACTAGATAAGTGCAGGATGATAGCCGGGGTTTCCAGCGTAGTTGCTGGGAGTCCCGGT
>NZ_JALXVO010000101.1:0-3703 GCF_025151705.1 Paenibacillus sp. p3-SID1389
AACTTGATGGAGTCCAGTTGCTTGTCATGGGGAACAGGTCGAACCGATCCCGAAATCGATCCTAAATCGATTCCTAGGAGTGCCCTGTTATTTATGCTATGCAACCGCGCGGGGTTGGTGTAGACGAAGAGACGCAAACGATCCACCTATTCCACCATCTGGACGGGATTGACAATCCAGGCAGGGACCGGTAGAGTAATAATTGAATTGCATAGGAAATCCACTAGGGGCGCCGTCATCGGCTGAGACAAGAGATCATCTTGGACCCTTTGAACCTGATCTAGTTCATACTAGCGTAGGAAAGTGGAGCCGGCCCCAAGTGACATGCGCTTAGGCTGCCATGAGTATATCGGTATGCCTAGGGTTCATCCAGCCGCTCCCTCTACGGAGCGGCTTTTTTGCGTGCTCTGGCAGCTCGGTTTGCCGTTGTCCTCTCAGAGGATTTCCTTGCCAAAATTTGTGGAGGTGGAGAAGTTGGGATTTTCTCAAGAGTTGCGTAGGCAGGCGGACGGAATTTATCAAGCGATATTTGATCATCCCTTTGTCAGAGGTATTGCGGAAGGCCGGTTACAGAAAGAACAGCTCATTCATTACGTCAAGCAAGATTTTGAGTATCTGAATGCTTACATGCGAATTTACGGGATCGCGATTTCCAAGTGCCAGACCCGCGAGGAGATTGCGTTGTTCAATCAACAGATCGATTTCATTTTAAACAGTGAGATTCATCCGCATCACAATTTTTGCCGGGTGGCCGGGGTGAATTTTGAAGATTTGCAAGGCTTTCCGCTAGCCCCTTCGGCTCATCATTATATCCGTCATATGCTGACGGTGGCCCACGAAGGAAGTTTGGGAGAAATATACGCCGTGCTCCTGCCTTGTCCGTGGACTTATCTGGAGATTGGCAAGAAGCTGTTGGAGGAAGTGCAGCCGACGCCGGAGCATCCGTACTATGAGTGGATCACTTTCTACGGTCAACGGGCAGGAGGCGTCACAGAGAAGTTCATGCGGGCGTTGGACCAATGGGCGGAAACCGCCAATGCGGCGGAGCGTCAACGCATGACCGAGCATTTTTTGCAGAGCTGCCAGCTCGAATATCTCTTCTGGGATATGGCGTATCGGTTGGAAGATTGGCCGGTTGCGGTGCCGGTGCTTCAGCTGTAACTCCGCGCCGATTCGCTATCCATCCATGCCCAAAGCCAAATGATCGAAAGAGAGGTTGAACTTATATGAGTTTGCTGGAAAAAGAGCTATCCGAAGTGCTGCAAAAGGTGCAAAATACGAAACCGCTCGTTCATAACATCACGAACGTGGTTGTCACGAATTTTACGGCGAACGGCTTGTACGCGCTTGGCGCGTCGCCGGTCATGGCGTATGCGCCGGAGGAGGTGGCCGATATGGCCAAGATCGCCGGCGCGCTTGTCCTTAACATCGGCACGTTGTCGACGCCGCAGGTGGAGGCGATGATCCTTGCCGGCCAGTCGGCGAACGCCCACGGCGTGCCGGTGCTGCTTGACCCGGTGGGCGCGGGAGCTACCGCCTTCCGGACCGAGTCGGCGCTGAGCATCCTGCGCGAGGTGAAGGTGTCGCTCGTGCGCGGCAACGCGGCGGAGATCGCCCATCTCGTCGGGGAATCCCGCGAGATCAAGGGCGTCGACGCCGGCGACACCGCGAGCGCCGAGGCGGCCGAGCTCGCGGTGCGGGCCGCGCGGGCGCTGAACACGGTCGTGGCGATCACCGGCCGTGAAGATGTCATCACCGACGGGCTGCAGTGCCGGATCGTCAGCGGCGGCGACGCGCTGCTCACCCAGGTGACCGGCACGGGCTGCCTGCTGACGTCGGTGTTGGGGGCTTTCGCCGCGGTGGAGCGCGATCTGCTGCTGGCCGGCACCGCCGGGCTGGCGTTCTATGGCGCTGCCGCGTCCCGCGCCGCCGAGCGGACGGCTTCGGCCGGCCCGGGCAGCTTCCAGATCGCGTTCCTCGACGAGCTGGCGAAGCTGCACCCGCACTCGCTCAAAGGGCACGCGGCAGTGCGTGAATTTCAGGCGACCGGAGCCGGCGGATGGTGGGTCGGATGAGCCAGATCGCTAGAGCCTTAACGATTGCCGGGTCGGACAGCGGCGGCGGGGCTGGCATCCAGGCCGACCTGAAAACGTTCCAGGAGCTGGGTGTATTCGGGATGTCGGCGATCACCGCCGTGACGGTTCAGAACACGCTGGGCGTGTCCAACGTCTATCCGCTGCCTCCGGAAGCTGCGGCAGAGCAAATCGATGCGGTTGGCTCCGACCTCGGCGTAGATGCGCTAAAGACCGGAATGCTGTTCAGCGCCGAAATCATTGGGGCGGTGGCCGCGCAAATCCGCGCGTTCGGCTGGAACCGGGTCGTTGTCGACCCGGTGATGATCGCCAAAGGCGGAGCTTCCTTGCTCCAGACGGAAGCGGTGCAGGCGTTGCGCTCGCAGCTGCTGCCGCTGGCGTACATCGTAACGCCGAACCTTCCCGAAGCGGAGGTGCTGTCCGGCCTGTCCATCCGCAGCATGGAGGACCGCCGCGAGGCAGCAAAACGGATCTGTGCTTACGGGGCGCAGCAGGTCGTCATCAAAGGAGGGCATGATGCCGCTGCCGGCGAGCAGGTCGTGGATTTGTATTATGACGGCGCGACCTTCAGCGAACTGGTGGAGCGGCGGATCCCTACGTCACAAACGCACGGCACAGGCTGCACGTTCTCGGCCGCTTTGACGGCAGAGCTTGCTAAAGGAACACCGGCCTTCGAGGCGGTGCGAACCGCGCGAGCCTTCATTCAGGCGGCGATTGAGCATGAGCTTGGATTGGGGCAAGGGCACGGCCCGACCAACCATTTTGCCTATCGCCGGCTGCAAGGAGCGTCCCGATGAGCGGCGGGGTCGGAAGCGGGCGGATTGCGGCGGATCGGATGCGCAAGCTGCTGCGCACGTATCTGGTCCTTGGCAGCCCGAACTGCCGCGATCATCCGCTCCGCGTATTGGAGGCGGCGTTGGACGGCGGCGTGACGCTGGTGCAGTTCCGCGAGAAAGGACCGGGAGCGCTCACCGGGGAGCCGCTGCGGGCGCTTGCCGTCCAGCTGCTGGCCGCATGCCGCCGGCGGGGCGTGCCGTTCCTCGTCAATGACGACGTGGAACTGGCCCTTGCGATCGGTGCCGACGGCGTTCACGTCGGCCAGGAGGACGAGGCGGCCGCGCAGGTCCGCGCCCGGATCGGCGACCGCATTCTCGGCGTCTCCGCGCACACGTTCGCCGAGGCGGAGGCCGCCGTGCGGCATGGCTCCGATTACCTCGGCATCGGGCCGATCTACCCCACGGCCTCGAAGGCGGACGCCAAAGCGCCGCAAGGGCCGGCGATTCTCCGCGAGCTTCGCGACCGCGGGATCACCTTGCCGCTGGTTGGCATCGGCGGCATTACGGCCGAAACAGCCGGCGACGTGATTCGCGCCGGTGCCGATGGCGTTGCCGTGATCTCCGCCATAACCTTGGCGGATGACGTCCGCCAAGCCGCTGCGCAGTTATACGCGACAACGGATGCCGGCACAAGCACAACTTGAGAGCTTCATCATATACGCAATACGCAGACCAGACCCTTGCCCCAGGCAAGGGTTTGGGAATTTGTGGATCATATGGTAAAGGGGATTCGTATTAATTTCGCTTTTGTCATGAATAATGCGTGAACGCATA
>NZ_JALXVO010000102.1:0-3141 GCF_025151705.1 Paenibacillus sp. p3-SID1389
GCCTGCTCCCTGCGCAAATGCAGAGATCAGGCCTTTTGTCTTCTTTAGCACATTCCAGTACCGGGCTTGTCCGGTAGAGGGGCGGTTGCCTTTCATATCCGAATTCTGATGCTAAGGGCTGCTGCTTTCCAACCCTTGAATGACTGTTTTCGCTTCCTTTTTCGGGACCAATACGGTAAAAGAGTTATCGTGAAGCGTCAATTGAACAATTTGCTTCCCCTTCTCGTACACCCGAGTTGAACCGGTGCTTTCTTCTTTCTTCTCCTTCCATCCCCACTCCGCTATCACCTTCTGATAGGCCTCGGGGATTTCGCTGCTTTCCTTAAGTCCGGTTAGTCTATAATTAACATAGTCCATCTTCGAATTATTAAGAGCCGTTTCCGTTTGATTGGCCTCTTTAGGAACAGGGAAATTCTTCTCAACCGTTGCTCCCACAAAATCCGTCCACGAAGGCTCGGAAGACGCACAGCCTGCGATGACTACCATCATCATCAAGACTCCCCACATGAAGCATAAGGATATTTTGACTCCTCTTCGCTGCATGATCCATTCCTCCTTACCCTGCCTATATACTGAAAAATACTCCTGTTGTCATTCTGATATAGATTCCGGATAGGCTAAATGCCCTAGATGCTCATTTACCAATCTAATTATAACGGGTGGCGTACCCCTGTCGGTAACAAAAAGGTTACATTCCCTTTGGTAGAAACTGAAAATAGCACAGTGAATTTTCTGAAAAAACATCATTGCGTTATATTTACGTAAGATTATATAACATTTTATTCTCTAATTATGAATATTTTTTAACGGGAGAAAACCTAAGAGAAACTGTAATTCACTGCGATATTCCTTAATGTATGCGTTTTAACAGATGGTCCTCCTCTTTGTCATTATATCTTACATGAATTTATGATAGTTCACATAAACTTCAACTTTTCACTAGGAGGGGGAAACCTTTATGAATCGTTATCGACGAGGCCTTAAACTAGGAAGCGTAGTTCTGTTGACTTCTGTATTGGTCACAGAACTTGGAATCGGACACCTTCCACAAGCCCAGGCCGCTTCAGGTACAGCAAAGGTTACGGCAAGCCAAACCTTTATCACCGGCGAACAATTTCGTCAGTCGATGAAGCAGGCTGCCGGCGAAGCAGGAGGCTCCTTTACGATGCCGGAGGTCTCCAGCAACCGTGTGCTCCGCAGCCAAGCGGCTGTACTGCTTCAGCAATGGCTGGGGCTAGAGAATGCCCCTGAATCCTTCAGCGACGTTCCAGACCAAGCAGCTTACGCGGGATCTGTTGGGGCCGTCAAAAAGGCCGGACTCATGAAAGGCTATTCGGATACCTCGTTCCTGCCTGGCGCCCCTCTCACTGCGGACGATCTAGAACGGCTTCACGACCGTGTTGTCAGCTACTTAAAGCCCTTTGTCCTTCCGGAAGCCACGATTTCTGAGCTTCAGCTGGCTATGGAGCAAGGCAAGGTGACTTCAAAACAACTCGTACAGATGTATCTCGATCGAATCGTTAAATATGACGATCAGGGGATCTCCCTGCAAGCTGTCCTTTCGATCAATCCTGACGCGCTCAACATCGCCGAAGCGTTGGACCAAGAACGAGCCGAAAAGGGACCAAGAGGACCTCTGCACGGCATTCCGATCCTTGTCAAAGACAACTTCGATACCGCCGACATGCCGACGACCGCAGGCTGCCTTTGCTTGAAGGATTCTATCCCTCCGCAAGATGCGGATCAAATCGCCAAGCTAAAAGAAGCCGGCGCGATCATCCTAGGCAAAACGAATCTTCATGAATTTGCTTTTGGCATTACAACATCAAGTTCGTTAGGGGGGCAAACGAAAAATCCATACGCACCCGATCATTATCCCGGCGGCTCCAGCGGCGGTACCGGTGCGGCAATTGCAGCCAACTTGGCTGTCGCCGGCCTGGGTACGGACACAGGGGGTTCCATCCGTATTCCTTCCAGCTTCAACAGCTTGGTTGGGATCCGCCCAACGATTGGTTTATCCAGCCGTGATGGAATTATCCCACTCGCTTTGACGCAAGACGTAGGAGGACCGATCGCCCGGACAGTCGAGGATGCAGCGATCCTACTCGACGCCACGGTTGGTTATGACCCGGATGATGTCGCCACCTCCTATAGCGTCGGTCGCGTTCCTACGAGCTACACCGACTTCCTTGATGCTAACGGTTTGAAAGGCACACGGATTGGCGTAGCGACGGAACTCTTCCTGGAGAGCAACGATCAAGAAAAAGCCGTCTTCGAAGTAGTGTCCAATGCCGTTAAAGAATTAGAAGCCCTTGGCGCAACAGTCGTGAATATCAAGATTCCGAATCTAGAGGAGATTATGAAATATCCGAGCTTAAGCGGCTACGAGTTCAAATTCCAATTAAACGATTACTTAGAGGAACTCGGGGATAATGCCCCTTACCACAGCCTGGCTGAAATCATCGCCTCTGAAGAGTACGATAAAACTCAAGAGCAATCGATGAAAGCCCGCGAGGCCCGTGAATCGCTGGATACTCAGGAATACAAAGACATCGTGCTGAAACGCACCAGCCTCACCCGAGATTCCCTACTGAAGGTGATGGCCGACAACAAGCTCGACGCGATCGTGTACCCGACCAGCACCCAGCCGCCGGCATTGATTGGTGAGGGCCAATCATCCGGAAACAACAATCGCTTAAGCCCGTTCTCGGGATTCCCTGCCATTACGGTCCCTGCCGGATTTACAAAAGACGGCCTCCCCGTTGGCATCGAGTTCCTCGGTCGCGCCTTCGATGAAGGCACACTAATCAAACTAGCCTATAGCTACGAACAAGGCACTCATCACCGTCACGCCCCTGTACTTACGCCATAATTCTGTTATATGAGAGTACTGAGGAGAGCACTACCGTTATACCGGTAGTGTTCATTTGTTTTAGCGTTAGTGTTCTCCTCGGCTTCAACACGCACGCCCTTCCTCTCCACGCGATTCCTGCAAAAATGCAGTTATTCTGAGGGGGAGTTGCCGTTTTGCCTAAAAAGCCTGCAAAAGTGCAGGCTTTTTGCGCTGATTTGCTCCATTGCCCCAAATCACGAAAAAATAAATGCACTTTTGCAGGCTTTAGCCAAAAAATCGAGATTTCT
>NZ_JALXVO010000103.1:0-2973 GCF_025151705.1 Paenibacillus sp. p3-SID1389
ACTAACTAGGATAAATAGCGGGTATTTTCCCTAAATCTTAAAGAGGGCGGCGCCCCAGGCACCGCCTCAACGACTGCAGGCTTTCGTTCCATTCTTAAAGAAAGGGATCCCATTTTTTCTTAGAGGATACCTTGGAGGATCCTCCTTGCCGTTTTTTGCTCGACTTTTTCACATTGCTGCTCGTCTTTCTGGTCCCCCACCGGTAGCCGCCAGTAGCTCCACCCATACGTCCCCAAGTGGATGAGCCGCCAGTTCTACCGCGGGTTCTGCCGCCAGTAGCTGCTCCACCCGTTCTACCTTGCGTGCGGGTTCTGCCACCGGTTGCAGAATCTCCTCCTCTGCCATGCGTATGGTTTCCACCATGAGAATGGTCTCCATGTGTGTGGTTTCCGCCATGATTATGGTCTCCATGCGTGTGATCTCTGCCTTGGGTGCGGTCTCTTCCCTGGGTTCTTCCCTGGGTGCGGTTTCTGCCGCCCGTCCCCGCACCGCCGGTTCTGCCGCGACCTCCACCGCCACTTGTTCTGCCGCCTGTAGCTCCAGAGACGGTGGCGCTTTTACTGCCTGAGGTTTTACCGTCGGTTCTGCCGCTTGTTCTGCCGCCGGTTCTCCCTCCCGTTCTGTTGTTGTTGGATCTGCCATTGTTGTTTCGGTTATTTCCGTTTCTATTGTTGTTATTATTGTTGCTGCTGGAGCGGCTGCGCACGGTCACACTTTTGATATGATAGCTTTGAATCTGCACGAGTTCATTATTGACAATGAGAGTCAAACTATCGTTGCCATAATCCGAGATGATCCCTTCGATCTTCTCAGGGCCTCCGCGGTTAATTTGCACTTTTTGGTGTTTCAGGGCACGAAGAACGCCATCGAAATTGTAAGAACGAATAATGGATTGGCCTGTTCTCCCCATGGTTCCTTTGGTTTTCCCTTTTGTGCCCAAGTTTTGACTAAAGCTCTTCACATGAGCGTTTTTGATATAGACAGTGCCGTCTTTGGCCAGAATGACAAGGTAATCCGATCCGTAACCTACCAAAGTTCCTTCAACCGAATCCGGGCCACCCCGATTGATTCGGACGGTGCTCCCTTGTAAATTGCTATAGCCGTTTCCTGTTTGACTGAAGGCCATAACCCATTTCCCCCTTCCATAAATTGCTTAACATTCACAAACCGTATAACGAATTTGCTCGAGAGGGATTCTTACACTCTCCTCATTCACTTCCATCACAACTTCATCGGCAGTTATACGGGTAAGCAACCCTTTCTCGACTTGCGGCCCGCCAAAATCTAGCAGGATCTGATGGTCCAGGAGGCTTGAGAGAAGTTCATTAAATCGAGGGGCCATGATCACTTCAACCTCTTGGCTGTAGTTCGTCGGCACTCTCTTCCATCTCGTTTCGGACAAGCTGTCAATAAAAGCCGAACGGTAGTAGAGTACGCGACGATCCTTCGTTTGTACGGCCACATAATCATTCTGGATGCTTACTAATCTGCCGATTATGAAACCCGGTTGACCACGATTTATACAAACTTCCTTACCTATGAGATGCATTAATTGAATCAGCGATTGGTAGCAGGCCACGTTCCTCCCCTCCTTTCATTTGCCCCCTAGCGGGAATTGTAGTACATCATATGTCGATAACTAACCTTTGTCCTAGTCTGATATCTATCATCTATAAGTTTCCACTTCTGTAACTAAAGTAGAATTGCCTACAAGAATCAAAGAATTAACATCCTTGTTGCCATAGGTAAAAGCGGACCATCCGACAACCGCCTGCATATTCTGGATATTAAAGTGAAATGCGGCAGGCTTCCGCAAGAAAGGTGATCAGGTTGAGGTTCCCCGTTCGTTCGCTTCAAATCGGCCGGTCAGACCAAGCAAAGCTAGAAAAAAGCGTATGGGATGACCAATACGCCAACGCTTTACTCATGACGGATAACATCAAAGAAAACGTCAAAATCCGTTACCGGGGCGGACACACCCGTTATTACGACAAAAAATCATACGAACTTCGCATAGGTCACAGGAGCATCCATTACAACGTGGAGTGGGATGATCCTACCATGATGAGAAACGCGCTATCTTTTTGGTTTTTTGAAAAAATTGGAGTTCCGAGTCCAAGAACGAGACATGTTTACCTTGTTGTAAATGGAGTGAATCAGGGGCTGTATCTTGAGATTGAAGGGGTAGATCGGTCGTTTTTTACCAAAAGGAAAGTGAAAACGAGTTCGTTGTTATATGCCATCAATAACAATGCCAACTTTCGTCTGATTGGGGAGGGGGGAAAACGCAAGCGCAACCTTGCTTCCGGCTACGAGCTGGTGATTGGCACCTCTCAGGAGATGGCACGAATCTCGCGGTTTGTGGAACGGCTCAATACGCTCAAGGGGAAACGCCTTCTGGCCTATTTGAAGAAGCATTTAGATGTTCCGGAGTATTTACGTTGGTTAGGCGGGGCGGTGTGCACCGGGAACTTTGACGGCTTTACTCAAAACTATGCGATCTTCCGCAAAAAGGGCAGCTTGAAATATCAAATGAGCCCTTGGGATTACGAGGGAACCTGGGGGAGAAACAGTTACGGGAAGCTCAGCAACATCGACAACGTCCGGATCAAAGGGTATAACGGGCTGACCCAAAAGCTGCTCTCCTTCCCCTCAGTCCGGAGGCAGTATCGCAATACGCTGAAGGAGATTCTAGAGCGTCATTTTACGGTGAACCAGCTGGCTCCAACCATTAACTCACTTCACTCCTCGTTGATGCCAGCGCTTATGGCGGATTCCACGCGTAAATACTCCACCGATATCCTCCTGTCGGACCGTCAGGTCATTCTGGATTATATCGCGAAACGCCGTGAATATTTGCTCCGCGAGCTTGAGAAGTAGTGATGGGATGAGGTAGGTACGGTAGGTAGGCTGAGATGGCGCGCTTTTCGGTATTTGCACGCGTGCCCCTACACGCCGCTCTACGCGATTGCA
>NZ_JALXVO010000104.1:0-2428 GCF_025151705.1 Paenibacillus sp. p3-SID1389
CTGTTTATTGCATAATAGAAATGCCTACTATTGCAGCGTAAAAATGCCGAACTAAGATGCAAAAAAAGAGACACTTGTCAGCATCCCTCTATCATCCTATCGTTATGTTTGTCGACAACGTAGCGAGAGGAGAAGAAGAAAGGATGTTGAAAATGCCTCAACAACAATATATCAAGTTTTTGCGTGAAGTAGAAGGCTGTTCTGTGAATGAAATTGCACAACGTGTGGGGATTCATTGGCGAACCGCAAAAAAATATGCCGACCAATCGGATTGGAATGCGTCTGTGAGCAAACGGAAAAGCAGAAGTCCCGTAATGGGGCCGTTTGTGGAGATCGTCGATACGTGGTTGGAAGAAGACCGCTTGCTCCCACGAAAGCAACGTCATACAGGGGTTCGCATCTTCCAGCGTTTGCGAGACGAACATCAATTTACAGGCGGGCAACGCACGGTGCTAGCCTATGTACAAAAACGAAAGAGTGAATTGGAACTGGAACGTGCTAAAACGTATGAACGGCTGGAACATCCGCCTGGAGAGGCTCAAGTAGACTTTACTAATCTTGAAGTGAGCCAAGGACACCGGATGCTCACCTACAAGCTGCTGGTGATGTCCTTCCCTCATAGCAATGCCGCTTTCGTTTATCCGACACCGGCGGAAAATCAGGAATGCTTTCTGGAAGCGATGAAGCAGTGCTTTGAGCAGATGGGCGGCGTCCCTCAACGTATATGGTTCGACAACCTTTCTGCCGCCGTCGTACATATTGAGAAGCAAGGCGAACGGCAATTAACAGAAGGCTTTCAGCGATTTTGCGCTCACTACCGTTTTGAAGCTGTATTCTGCAATCCGTACAGCGGACATGAGAAGGGTCATGTGGAGAACAAATGTGGTTATTCCAAGAGGAACTGGGCCGTCCCCATTCCCATCTATGAAAGCCATGAACAGCTTGCCGCGTATTTCGCTGAGCAGGCAATGCAAGATCGCGAACGCCAACACTATACTCAAAACCGCCGAATCGCTGATCTATGGGAGGATGACCGACGTAAGCTCCTTACATTGCCGGAACATGGATTTGAGGCCTTTCGGTTGGCAGCTGCAGTGGTCAACAAGTACGGAGAGATTCGGATTGAAGATACGACGATTCCGTTGCTGGGGACGGTTGCGCCCGGCAGCGAGGTACTGGTCCAAATGTTTTGGGATCGCTCGGTCATTCTGAATGGCCATCACCAGAAAATCCGGGAAGTGCCCAGACCTTATACGGGGCGAACTGTGGACGTCCCGTGGTCGAAAGTGTTTACCGGATGGCTGAGAAAACCGCGCAGCGTTACACACTCACAATTCCTCCGCATGTTGCCGGAAACCTTGCAAGCGTATGTGACGGTGAAAGATCTGACTGAGCGAAAAGAACGCCTTCAGGCGCTGTCGCACTGGAGCGATGTGTACACCATCGAACAGATCCAAGAAGCGATCGCTTTGTTAGGCCAGAATACGGCGGTCGACCGTATCACGGCCGTCCTTGGCATGAAACATGGAAACCGAGACTTGCCGGTTACGTGGGAGGAGACGCTGTCACCACCGGGGACTCGTTCAGATGGCTCTCTCGAACGTTACGACCAACTGGTGGGGGTGGGCTAAGATGGCTATAGAACTGGCGGATTTGTGCCGGCAGCTACGATTAGCGCATGTCATGGATTATGTATCGCTTCAACAGAGCGAAGAGATTCAAAGTATTGTGGAACAAATTCTTTGTGCGGAACTGGATGGTCGCCGCCGTGCCAAGTTAGGGAAACTCGTCCAGCAGGCTGGGTTTCCGCATATTAAGACCTTTGAAGGGTATGTGTATGACCACATCTCTTTTCCAAACGGCAGCAGTCCAGAGAAAATCCAGGGATTGGAATGGTTGGAACGCAAGGAGAATTTGCTCCTAATGGGTGCCGTAGGCACGGGAAAGACGCATATGGCAACGGCATTGGGTGTGGAGGCTTGTCGCCGAGGCAAGGCGGTGCAGTTTTACCGAGCCTCCGATCTGGTCGCCGTGCTTCAGGAGAAATTTGCGGCGGGTACGCTCAGCCGATTTCGAGAGAAGTTGAGAAAGGTTGATTTGCTCATCCTCGATGAGGTTGGTTACGTCCCGTTCAGCCAAACCGGGTCTGAGCTATTATTTAACGTGATTGCGGATTGCTATGAGCAACAGAGTGTGATCGTTACATCCAACTTGGAGTTTGGTCAATGGACGTCGATATTCGGCGATACCAAGCTAACATCAGCACTTGTCGATCGTCTGGTGCACCATGCTCATATTCTCTCCTTCACAGGCGAGAGTTTCCGCTTCAAACAAGCAATGGAACGAATTCCTATGTAACTTCGATGCTGGCAAGTGGGTTTGGTACTTTTGGCTGCAAACCTAAGCATTTTCTACTTGCAAAACACAA
>NZ_JALXVO010000105.1:0-2365 GCF_025151705.1 Paenibacillus sp. p3-SID1389
ATAATTTTCTGAAAATGCTTATAAATTTGATTCCCCATACTATTTTCCTTTGATATACCATAGACTCATTTTGTCGAAAATGGTATTATGATGTGGAAAATATTAGGTTTGGGGGAATTGGAAAATGGATTTTGAAACTGTAGAGACTAAAAAAAGTACCATTGATAAACTAAGAAGGCATAGAAATAAGATTATTTCTATTTTGATTCTATTTATTATACTTGTTGGTGGAGCAGTCTATAATTTCAACTATATGACCCCACAAGCTAAAGCAAAGAATACAGTAGTAAAATACATAAAAGCAATTCAGCAAGGTGAGAGTACATATGATTATGTAGATAGTGGGGTTGATGATTTTATTAATGTTTTAGATTATAAATACATTAGAGTAGTAGATAAAGAAACCCCCCTAAAAACTTATACCATAGATTACGATATGTATGAGATTGAAATTGAGTATGGCAATGGAAAAGAAAAGTATAGAGATTTCGATGATTATTTTAAACAAGAATTAGAATATTATAAAAAACAAGAAAAAGATGAGGGTTCGAAAGTAAAAATTCTTAATGAATCTACAGATTCGTTCGAGTTTACACTTGGAGATACATACACACAGGTAGAACTTTTATATGATATGGAAGTGACTAATGGAATAGGGGAAAAGATATACAAAAAGGTTTATTTTACTGTTAATAATGAATATGATGATTATAAAATAGTAGATATTTCTTATTGAACTAATTAGTACAACCGCCAATCTAGGCGGTTTTTCTATTGATGCAAATCATAATAATTTTTCCAACTCCCATTGTTCGTGTTATGTGTTACGTGATACAATGTAGTTGTACTTATAGCTGCCTTACCTGATATAAGTTTTAAAATCGCTCAAATGGCAATGCTTATACCAAGTCGAAGTTGCTTGGAGGTGAATGTCTTGAGTAACACAGGAGATGAGGAAAAAATGCAGGCGGCAGTAAAGAAATTAGACCTGTCTAAATACACAGGATTAACAAAAGAAAAAAAAGCCGTTCTGAAAGATCATATGGGAAGTGCAAGCTCGAAGATCAACATGAACAGGGTTAAGGATTGGTGGAAATATGAAAACAATTGATTTTAACCACCATTCTTTTAAAGGATTTGAAGACGGAGAGAGCATTTTAATAGATACTGGAGTATTGTATGCATACTATAATAAGTATGATGCATATTATGACACAGTTAAACAACTCTTTGATAATTACGTCTTCGAACAGGAAGGCGTAATTTTTTTGTTTGTTAATCCAACAATAGTTAATGAAATAGCAAATCTTGCACAAAATCCACTCGAACAGTTCTTTAAAGCATTTCCCGAAGAAGCAAAGTATTATAACGATGAAGATAAAATTGCTGTAAGAGACGACATTATGGGAAAAATTCGAGAATTAATTGAAAAAGAAATTCTGATTGTTCTTGATGGAGATAAAGAAAGTGTAATTAAGCAAATCGAAATAACAAACAAATTAGGTGCCGCTGATGCAGTAAATGCTTCACTGGCTCATCTATATGGGATAAGTTTTTTAACTGTCGATAGAAACCTTGTTCGGAATATAGAGGATATTCGCGACGAATTAAGTAATATAAAAAACTTGTACTATACGACACCAAGACATAGGGCATACTTTACATAAATATTATCAAAGTCACTCACTTATGGGTGGCTTTTTTTGTTTATAAATAACTAAGGAGCAATTTAAATGACAAATATCGAACGTTTGCGGCTCGAAACAAAAGGAATCACTCTAACGCCAGATGAGTTATCCGTTTACCTTCTCGAAGAAGGGATTACTGATCCTAATACAGAGTATGACGCTTCATCCAATACAGCAAAGCGGAAAATCTATTCTGCTGCGTTGGCGATCTTAAATAGTGTTGCCAACAACCCAACACTCATGAAGTCATATAAGCAGGATGATATTGCTGTTTCTGATTTTGCCGATTCATTACAAAACAGAATAGACCAGTTAGAGCGTAAAATTAGAACAATGACAATCAACGAATCTGATCATGGAAGTAATACATTTATGCTGTTTGGCAATTGAGGAGTAGTATAATGATAAATCTATTTCATAACAATACAGCTTTCCTGCTTGATCAACTTGGCAGCGATGTATTAATTAATGATAACCCAGTTAAGGCCTTAATCACTAACACGAATCTTGAGCAAAACTACGATGATCGCCGTATTTCTGCTTTATCGCCTATTAAACGTGGTGATATTGTTGTTTATAACGGCAAAAAATATATGATCATCAGCGAAATAAATGATCAGAGATACAACAAGTATAAGGGGATTATGAGGCATCTACCGCATCACATCATAGTTAGT
>NZ_JALXVO010000106.1:0-2265 GCF_025151705.1 Paenibacillus sp. p3-SID1389
CGGCGGCCGATTTTCTCGCCGATGAATCTTACCGCCCGGGTTACGGGACTGATTTTATCAACGGTTTTTAACGCTTCCGTATTCACTTGGCTTCGGGTTTTCGTTCCCTGCTGATAGTTCTTTAGCATCGCTTTGCGTTCTTCAGGTGAGGCATTCTTTACAGATTCCACAAACTTCTTCGCCACAACTGCGCGAAGTCGATCCAACGTCTTCTTGCCAAGCCACCCGAGGACACTCCCAATAATCGTCCATCCGAGCATCCTCCCCCAAGGAATTCCACCCGGCTCCTTCGATGCAAGTTCGGATGCAGGTAAAGGGACTGAAGCGTCATCGGGCCGCAATGAAGTTCCCCCATCTTCGCCTGAAAAACCATGCTCATTAATTGCTTCTTGCAGTTGCTCTCCCGAAAGTTTCTCCGGATACTTGAGATAGTGAAGCTTTAACCTGTCTAGATACTCCAACTGTCCGAGGGCTGCTTCTGCCGTTTGAATGGTTTTCTCCGCATCCATATCCTGTGTAAGCATAGGTCCGAAGAGTGTTCGACTCTCTTCTTCCGTTAACCCCTTGACAAATTGGCTGTACGTCTGGGCATATTCCAACTCTTTCTGAATCTCAGGGATCATCGTTTGGAAAGAAGAGAGGTCATTTTGATACAAGGCATAACTTTCCGGTGAGAGGAACGACCCCCACTTGTCGATTTTGTACAAATCGGCTCGATTGTCGATTTGATGCGCTTATTCAAATACATCCGACTGGAGATCGAAATACATTTGGAGGGTCATATTCTGATCCTCGGCATAGATCGGCTTGATTTCAAGCGGAAGGTCCGTTCGCCAATCGTAGCTTCTCCCTTCCATTTGGAAGAGTTCAATGCTATATATTCCAGTCAAAGTTATTCAAAATAATATGCCTCTTTCAATGTAAAAGAGCGCTGATCCTTTTTATAGAATCGCGCTCTATTGTTAAATACCGAGGCTTATAAAATGCTTTCTCTTAATAAATATCCATGGATAGAGCCTCTTTCGATTATGAAATCAAGAATTGGTATAATAATGTTTTTTAATCTTATTTCTCTTTTGATATTTTGTCTATTATTGTAAATATATTTTCTCAGAAATCTCTCTAAGTAATATAAGGTATTTGATTCTAGATCACCGAGAATTAAGTCTCTGTTATTTGATACAATAGTATAAATCCAGACAATACCATCATCTTTAAAGTTAGTTCCTATTGTATTCAAAACTCTGACTATAGAATATAATACAGCAGGAATGTTTCCAAGTTCTTTTGAAGCTTTAGCATAGAAAGAAGAATTCTCAGTTTTTAAGCTATGCCACTCTTCAATTTCTTCACGCCACCACTTCCATGCTAATAAGTAATTAATTACGATATCTTTTAAATAATAGTTATGAGGATGATTAATACATAATTCCTTTATTTTAGGGTACAAGAGCCCCCAGATATACCAAAATTGATCATATCTATTTAGATATTCTTCAGCATTTACAAGTTCTCCAATAAAAGAAGCTGTTTCATCTGTTGTAGAAAATGAATTTAAGAATGGCTTAAGAAACTTGTCAATTTCGTTTTTATCTTTTTGTAAAATGAAGTATGCAAACCTTTTGAAAACACGTAAACGTAATGAATAAATGGTAGAAGCATCTCCCGAATCATCACTGTAACTTCTTCTATCTTTTAGCAACTGCGAAGCCAACAAAGGCAATGATTCCTCGTAAATGTCTAAGTGAATTTTGTCCTTTGTATTTGATGGAATTAATTGATAAACTACATCCAAGTCATAAATATCAAGTGAAGCAATGTCTCTTATATCAAATGATATATTTTCAAAAGTAAAATTAGTGTTTATTTTCTCTAATTCTTCAAAAATTGAACTTTTGGAAATCTCCCTCCAATATCCTTGTACCTTCCTTTTTTCAGCTATAATGTTTTTATAAAAAGGTTTGAGTTTAATATATCCGAATAATATTGATTGAGCTACTTTTTCATTTTGATCCCACAATTTTGATCTATGGATAGACTCAATAACATAATCACATATTCTTTTGTATTGACCAATAGGTGTTTCATCAAAGAGAGCCAAAACCATTATCAACATATAATCATCTGCTTCTTCGGGATACTCATTTATTAATGATGGGATCGCATGAACAGAGGCTTCAACACCATCACTTATTTGATAGTTGTAATCATTAGCAAAAAGATTTGACAGAGTTGAAAGAATTATTTCTTTACAAAATACTTTAT
>NZ_JALXVO010000107.1:0-2055 GCF_025151705.1 Paenibacillus sp. p3-SID1389
GTAGAGTCGAAGGAGGTCGGTTTGCACCTTCCTCCGTCCGCTCAGTCAAACGGATCGTGCAGTTTTCCCGCAATCCGCTTTCCTTCATGTCACCCTCTGGGTGCAGTTCGTAGGTTCAAATCCGGGATTAACGACAAAAGGTTCACCAGTCTGTACTTGGAGTAGAGGATGGATTCAGGTAACTTCTTCCACCCTGTGTTTCGCCACCGTTTAAACCGATGGCTCCATATTCGCCTTATGATCCAGCGTTGGAGTCGGTTAAACAGCTTTCTTACGTGCGCTTTGCGAAAATAGTTGCCCCATCCTCGTATGACAGGATTGATGGAGTCAATGAGCTCATAGACCGTTAGCGGAATGCGTCTGCGCGTTCGGGCCCGAATGGTGTCCATGAACGATTGAATGGACCTCGTTTTGGGGTAGGCATAGATATTGAATTTCGGTTGTTTCTTCACCCTATCCCGCGGCAGTGACAGACCTTTTCCCCGTTTGAGCTTGTAGCCTAGAAACTCAAATCCCCATTTGATGTGGGTGATCTTGGTTTTATCCGGGTGAAGCGTCAGTCCGAGCGATTCCAGAATCATTCTTGCGTCCCGTAGTGCTCGTGCTGCCTCCGCTTGGGTCTTACAGAGAACAACCCAATCATCGGCAAATCGCGTCAGCCGATACCCTCTGTTCGTCATTTCGTGGTCGAACCGGTTCAGATAAATATTGCTAAACAGCGGACTGACCACGCTTCCTTGCGGTGTTCCGCTTGGCGTAGCGTATTTCTTTCCGCTTTCCATATACCCGGCTTCGAGCATTTGCCTGATTAGTTTGAGGATTCTGCCGTCGCTGACTTGCTCCGCAATCATATCGATGAGCGGTTCGTGATGGACCGTCCCGAAGAAATCCCGCAAGTCCGCGTCCACGATCCATTCGCATCCATCCATGAGTTCGCTATAAATCTTCCGCATCGCTTGATGTGTCGATCTACCCGGTCGGTATCCGAAGCTGCACTCGCTGAACAGAGGTTCGAAGATAGGCTCCAGCCTGTTTTTCAAAGCCTGTTGACATACCCTGTCCCGTATCGCCGGAATGCCCAGCGGTCGCTTTTCACCCGGTTTCCCTTTCTTGGGGATGAGAATCCGTCTGACCGGCATCGGTCGGTACGTCCCCTGTTTCAGTTCTTCGTGCAGGCGTTCCAACTCCATCTCGGCTACTGCTTCAAATGCCGGGATGGCGACCTTGTCGATGCCCCCACTGCCTCCGTTTGCTCTCACCGACTCCCATGCCATCTCCAAGTTTGTTCGGTGATACACTTTGTCGATTAATGAATGAACCTTCCGTTCTGTGCCTTCTGCTTTCATGCGTTTCGTATCCTCCGCCTGCAAGTTATGGGTCTTTCACAAAGGGAACTGTCCGTCTCTTGCCGCCTACTTGCGAAACGCACTCCAGTTCCGGTCTCCATAAAGCGAGCCGCCTTCCCCTTCTGACTCTCCTTTTGAGCGAGCAGAAGCCAACCGCACCAGAGCGGCTGATCCGGACGTTTCTGTTGTTCGTCCGTTCCAAAGTAATACGCAGCTCTCCGACTTCTCGCCATGCTTCCGGTATGCACTTCGGGGTTTCCTTATAGCATCCGTTACTGAAACTGCCGCGCGTTCTTTGGAAGCGGCGGGCGCGGCACGACCGCTTCGACTTTATTTACCCACTCGTCCTGAAAGTGCATTTGTTTCAGACATGACGAGATCTCCGTGGGTCACATCGTCATCTTCCGTACCATGCCGCCCGCACACACCTTGGTGCGATGGGTGGACTAGAACGCCTTCGTCTCCATAGTGCAGACTCGACCTTGCCCCATCTTTGGCCGACCGGTTCGCAATTCGGGTAGCCCCGTTTCACTACGGCCTGGTACTTCTCCTCAAGCCCTTCAGACTCTGCCTCGCGGCAGACGCCCTGCCTTCCGGCAAAGCTAATTTGCCGGCCCCCGAGGCGTTACCCCCGGGTTTGGATATGAGCCCCCTAGTCCGAGGCTCAGCGGGACTTGAACCCGCCTGATGATCGTGCTGCCACGCACGC
>NZ_JALXVO010000108.1:0-2042 GCF_025151705.1 Paenibacillus sp. p3-SID1389
GAAAAAAGGCCGGACAGTTTGTCCGGCCTTTTGTTTTGGGCGATGGGCCCGATTTGAACCTTAACCCTGGCCGACAGACCAGCCCTCCAGCGAAAGGGAAGGCTCGGCTTTCAGCTCCAGGTCGGAAAATTCACCGCTGCGCCATTTCAAGTAGGCGGCTGCGCCAATCATCGCGGCGTTGTCGGTGCAATACTTCAGCGAAGGAATCAACAAGGCGATGCCTTCGCGCTCACAGCGCTCGGTCAACGCCGCGCGCAGCCCGCGATTGGCAGCGACGCCCCCGCAAAGCAACAGCTGGCGGGAGCCGGTTGCCTTGACGGCGCGGACCGCTTTTTCCACCAGCACTTCGATCACCGACTCTTGGAATCCGCGGGCAATCGCCGCTTGGTAGCCGTCCTCGCCGCGCATCTTGTGCTGGTTCACCGCGTTTAGTACAGCCGATTTGAGTCCGCTTAAGCTGAAGTCGTAAGAGTCCGGCTCCAGCCAAGCCCGAGGCAGCTCCTCTGCTTCCTCCGCCTCTGCAGCGAGCTTGTCCACGAAGGGGCCTCCGGGATAGGGGAAGCCCAACGCCCGGGCCACCTTGTCATAAGCCTCGCCAACGGCATCATCGCGCGTCCGTCCGAGCAGGCGGAAGCTTCCTTCCCGCTCCATCAGCACCAGCTCCGTATGACCGCCCGAGACAACCAGCGCCATGGACGGATACAACATCTCCGCCTCCAAGCGATTGGCGTAGATGTGACCGGCGATATGATGAACGCCAATCAGCGGCTTGTCCAATGCGAAAGCAAGGCTCTTGGCCGCCATAATGCCGACGAGCAGCGCGCCAACCAAGCCGGGCCCTTCCGTCACGGCGATCGCTGACAGCGATTCCGGCGCAATTCCCGCCTCCTGCACCGCTTCCTCCAGCATCCGCGTAATGCTCTCGACATGCTTGCGCGAAGCGACCTCCGGCACCACGCCGCCAAACGCCCGGTGCGTTTCGATCTGGCTGGCGATGAGGTTGGACAGAACCTCCGTCCCGTTCTTCACCACGGCGGCCGAGGTTTCGTCACAACTCGTTTCCACCGCCAAAATATACACATCTTGCTCTTGCTTTACCACGAACCTTCGCTTCCTTCCCCGGTTTCCGACTGCGACCTTGGCAGCTCGCACCACATTATGATTGCATCTTCATGATTATCGGAATAATACCCTTTTCGCACGCCTGCCGGGGTAAAGCCCATTTTCTCATAAAGCGTGCGGGCAACGATATTGGACACCCGCACCTCCAGCGTCATCCGGACCATCCCCAGCTCAATGGCCCAGTCCATCATCCGACGCAGCAGCTTCTCCCCGAGATGGCGGCCGCGATAAGCGGTACGAACAGCAATGTTCGTGACATGGGCCTCATCGAGGATCGTCCACATCCCGGCATACCCAATCGGTTCGCCGCGATATTCCATGATTTGATACCGTGCAAAATGGTTATGTGTTAACTCGTTGCGGAACGCTTCCTCACTCCACGGGAGCGTAAACGATTCATGCTCGATCACCATGACGGCCGGCAGATCCGCCAGCGTCATGTTGCGAAATACGATATCTTGTTCCAGCTTCGCCGCCCCCTCGCCTTAAGCGTTCCGCAGCCGTTTGGCTTCGGCTTCGGCCAGCTGCGTATAGTTCGGCTCCAGCGCATGTACGTCGTCCGCCGGCAGCGCGGTGCGCGCCACGCCGGCGATGCCGACCCATGCGCCCTCCAGCTCGTAGGGCACGAGCTGGACGAGCTCGCCGAAGGCGGCGATCAGCGGCGCGATCGCCGCCTCATGCTTCTCGGTCTCGCCCACGAACCAGAGGCGGGCCGGCCGTTCCTCTGCGGGCAGCTGCTCCAGCTGCCGCTTCAGCTCGTCGGCCCACCCGTCCATGAGCCGGATCGCGTCGGGTTCGAGACGCTCCGGCAGACCGCCCGGCGCTGGTGCAGCGAACAGCGCCGAATAGGCCTGGCCGCGCCGCGCGTCGATCAGCGGCGCGATCCAGTGGCTGCCGGCGGCGGTGGGGGGGGCTTAGCC
>NZ_JALXVO010000109.1:0-1753 GCF_025151705.1 Paenibacillus sp. p3-SID1389
TATACTTTCTGGCGTGTAATATAATCAAAATATAAAGAGGAAATCCCCAGCGACTATCGAAGAAAGAAGCACCTGACAGGGAAGCTTCAATCTTACCTACCAACCACAGGAGGTTAAAGTCGCATGGGGAAATCCTCGCACATTCAAGGCCGTAAGGGAACTAAGTTCAGTCAACAGCTAAGGGGCGTTAACCTGGAGCAAGTCCTCATCGTTGCAATCGATGCGGCCAAGCTCCACCAAAAAGCCTTAATATGCAATTATTTCGGCGACATCATTGAAAAACCCTTCTTTTTCTCAGCGAATAATTCTGGTATGGAGCTGCTTTGCAAGAAGATTAATCAAGCGGTTACAGCCACAGAGGCTGTTCGCTTGTTCCTGGGTATTGAGGCAACAGGCCATTACTATGAAGACATCGTCCGCGAGATGGCGAAACGAGGGTACCACGTTCAGATCTTGAATCCGTATACCACCTTCGAGGAACGCGCCGGCGCACTGAATTGGTGCAAAACAGATGATCTTGATCTTGTGGCCATCGCCCATGCCATCAAAAGCAACAAAGCCACTGAAAACCAGCTTTTGAATGGCGTGCAGCGTCAGCTCCATGTCTTGACTCGAGCACGGCGCTCTGAGACACGGAAGCGTGCTTCCTTGCGTACAGAGATTCGAGCACTTATGGACCTCATCTGGCGCGAGTACCAAGGATATGCAGATTATTCAGCCGGTAGAGCTCGAAAAATCAAAGTATTCAGTGACTTCTGGGGGAAAGCCTCGCTCTTCTTCATGGAGCATTATCCACACCCCGCTGCTGTCCTGAAACTAGGGGAGACCGGGCTACGAAAGCTCTCGATTCAGCATAATCTCAAATTGCGAAACACCACCATCCAGAAGCTCTTGCACGTCGCTGAACAAGCGTTATCGAGAAACTTACAGGAACTTCGGCCTGAGCTTATGTTACTGAAAATGAAGCTACGTGACTTACGAACATTTGATGCCAAAATTAATGTTTTGGAACAAGAGATCGAGAACCTTCTCCTTCAGACAGACGGACGACTGCTTCTTACCGTCCCGGGCTTAGGAGTGACTACCGCGGCTGAGCTTTATGCTGAAATCGGCGATGTATCTCAGTACTCGAACGCAAACCAGTTAATTAAGAAAGCTGGCACAAACCCCATTGTTAAGCAAACTGGTGGCGGCAAAGGCTCCTACCGCAAGATTTCCAAACAGGGAAACGATCACCTTCGTTATGCGGTATATCTAGCAGGTAAGAGTCTCTGCATGCATAATAAGGACCTTAAGCCTTTCTATGATCGTCTGAAGGAAAAAGGAAAACATGAACGAGCCATCTTTGTTGCAATGGGTAATAAGATGCTCAAAGTCGCTTTCGCCATGCTGCGAGACCGTTTACCGTTTCAATCGCAGTGCTCTGATTATCACATCCTTGATGAGGTCAATAAGAAGTTGAACTTTAATTGCGTTATGCCGACACTAGCGGTGGCCTAACTAAGCAAGATCTTGGAACCGGTCTTTCTGGGACTGAGGGAAGATCGGATCACTTTCTTGGAGACCTTGGATCTCGTATGTCAGCTTTATCCACCTCGCCCTGTGAATGCGAATTGTACGTTAGCGTATACTCTGCACTCAGCCAGATTGCATCGCAGGATTGAAAAAACGAGGCTATTTCCTTTCAAGTCCGAGAAAGGCCGGTTTCAAGCATCGCTTCTCTGTCAGTTGCTAACTTTTTTGAAAATCTGGG
>NZ_JALXVO010000011.1:0-92241 GCF_025151705.1 Paenibacillus sp. p3-SID1389
ATCAATTCATAAAAGTAAGTAACTATATTTTTATATCCATGTCAGATTATAATGCTCGGACCAACCGCCAAACCATCTCGTGTCCGGGAACCGCGATTCCTTTGCTGCGCGCCATCTCGACCAATTTCCCATTAATATGATCAATCTCCGTTGGCATGCCCTGCTGCACGTCCTTTAGCATGGAAGAGATATTCGTTGAGGTCGACCGGCAAACCGCAGCGATTTGATCAAACATGTCGGCATTGTAAGGGATTCCGTAAGCCTCATAAACGCGTAATCCTTCATCGCAAAGTTGCCGGAGCAGGCGAATTCGTTCGTCGTTCTCCAGCAGTTGGCCGTTATTCAGCCGCCACAAAGCCGTTAAGGGGTTGATCGCCGCATTGATTAGCAGCTTCCTGTAGATTTCTCTCCCGATGTCTTTCGACAAAAGGGCTGTAAATCCTGCCTTCTCCAGCATTTTCACGAAACTTTCTGCTGGAGACTCCAGATCGGCCATACCGCCGTTCGCGCCAATTTGCGTTATCCCCTGACCTGCACGGTTCACGCTGGATTCGTTCAGCCGTTTTGCGCCTTCCGTCGTAATTGCCGCATAAAGCGGAACCCCTGGCAGCGCATTGCCGATCAGCTCTAGGTGCCCTATGCCATTTTGAAAGCATACGACCTTCGTCTTCGGACCCACAAACCGACTGAGAAAAGTCAGCAGATTAGCATCGATATGGCGTTGTTTCGTGGTTAACAACAGCCATTCGGCCGTATCGCTCGCTCTGTCCCTACTGCCTTCTCCCACGGGATAAGCTTCGAGCCGCTGGCCATCCACAACGGTTGCGGTCCCGTCGGCTTCGGCAAGCCGAATCCCTTCTTTCTTTAGCTTTGCGGCCTGCTCAGGGGTTCTTGTCCAAAAACGCACCGGCACGCCGAACGCCGCCAGCTTACCGCCAAACAACAGCCCCAATGCACCGGCGCCGATGATGTCAACCTTCATGAAGCTTCACGACCTTTCCTTTCTTCTAATCCCTTTATACCAAACTCCCCCCTAACAACACAAAAATCCCGCCATTTTGGCGAGATTTTGCGATAGGTTTCTGTTATTCGATCCGTTCTAAATTTCCGTTCGCGTCCATCTTGAATCTGGATTTGTTTTCCTCGTCTTCTTCGTTTAAAAAAGCTAACCGTCTAGCCCGGTCCATGATCTGAATCAACGCCTTATAATCGTCGTTCACGACCCGGTAATCGGTCTGTACCTCATTGACCTGTGCCGACAACTTCTCGTTTTCCTCGCGAAGCTTAGCAATCTCCTCTTCTTTCTCTCTAAGCTCCTTCTCCAACGCTTTCATTTGACGATTGGTTTCCTGAATCGTGTTTTTCCACCCGCGCAAAAAGCGGATCACCGCATCGATGGAAATCGTCTCCTCCGACACCCCATCTCCGCGATAACCGTTGTCGTCCACATCGACGGAAGTAAGCGAGGCCATGCCGGAACCGGCCGTTAGCGAGTTTTGCTTTTTCATATAATTACGCTTCTGTCTTTGTGCTTTCGCGATGCTGATGGCCGCTTCGTACTTCTTGCGAACGCAGCTGTTCCATCGGAAACCGCAGGCCGCCGCCGTTCTGCCTATCCGTTCTCCGACCTCTTCGAAAGCGTTTAATTGGGTGCTGCCCTCCCGTATATGCCGAAGGGTAACCTCGGCCAGAATCAAATCATCTTCTGGGCTCCATGCATCTTGTCTCACAGCTGTCATGCTATAAAAACCTCCTAACGACATCCTAATCTAACCGTCATCCAACCGGCGGTCTCCGGCAGGCGTAAGGGTAAAATGCTTCTTACTCCATTTCTATGCCTCTCATAGAGTTCATAGAATCTATTTGATACTAAAATGTATTTCCAAAATCCAGCTCCTCCATACATGACGTTTCACGAAATGAATAACAAGAGCAGGCGCCGCCAACACTACTGTTAGGTTTGTCACAACAACACCTGCGTAATTTGGCTAAATCATGACTTTTCGTTTACACTTTTCAGCCTAACGGGTATAATGGGGAAAGGAATGGAAGCTCGTTGATACATAAGAAAGGGGGATTACCTCGTGGCACGCATGTTCCGCGTCCTTGGCTTCTTCACATTGGCTATTGGGCTTATGGCCTTTGCGGGCGATCTGACGGAAATGGCTTTGCTGTTCTTCTTGCAAACCGCCTTTTTCGTCCTTTTCGGCTATCTGAAGCTTACCGAGAGAACCTATATCCTGCTGTTCTGGGGATATATGATCGTCGCATTTACCGGTTTCAGCTACTGGACGGTCTTCAAAATGGGTTTACCCCTCTAATCCCAAATCTCATAAATGTTCCAAAAAGGCGTTTCGGCTATGTGCTGGAACGCCTTTTTTCGTGAGTTCTGCTATTTCCGGGCCTGTTATCATATATATAGGACAACTACAGATGGGAGAGGATCGTTGTTGAAGATACGCATCATATCGCTCTGTCTATTGCTGTTGCTGGCGGCTCTTCAGTTTGCCCGTTTGTCGGCCGCCGCTGCTCCGCTGACTGCCGAAGAACAACAGATCCTGGAACAAAGCTTGTCCATTCAGGAAATCGACCGGGAAATCGAGCGGATCGAATCCCGCCAGCAAGAGACGGAAATGGACCTTCGCGAGCTGCAAGAGCAATTAACCGAAAAAAACGAACAAATCCGTATCAGCCGCGAACAAGCTGGCTTAAGACTACGCGCGTATTATATGGGGGAACGGGAAAATCTGCTGTACGCATTGCTAAGCGTGAACAGCCTCAAAGATTTTTTTACCGTATTGGATTATTATCAACTCATTATGGATCGGGATCGTACCATATTAAACCAATACAAGTCGGAATATGCTGAACTGACGAAGACCAAGCAGAAGCTGGAAGCCACGTCCACCGAACTCGACCGCATGAAAGAGGAGCTGCAGCTCCAGCGCACCCGGGTTGCCGCGCTTCGGCAAAGCGTCGACGAATCCCTTGGCCTCAGTGCCGATCCCGAGAAGCTCAAGGCGTTAATTCAAGAGTTGACCGCCTATTGGGAGAGCGTTGGGCTGTATGAGCTCCGCAGATATTTTCAGGCACTCAGCTCCGCCATGTCGCAATTCTCCGACTTTTTGAAGCAGAACGAGAGCAGTTTGATCGCTGAAAAAGGGGGATACCGTTTGGAAATCCACGAGGATGATCTGAATGCGTTCCTCTATGGCAAGAGCGAGTTGCTCAAGGATATGAGCTTTCAATTCAAAACGGACAAGATCATCGCGCGCGGCAGCCGGGAAGGCTTGGAGCTCGAAGTCGAGGGTCATTATACGGTGGAGCAGGAGCCGGAGAACGCGATTGTTTTCCATGTGGACCGCCTGCTGTTTAATGGGTTGGCCCTCCCGGATACGACGCGGGCCGAGCTGGAGCGGGATTTCGACCTTGGCTTTTATCCGAAAAAAATTGTCCCCTTCGTGGAAGCCACTGAGGCGGTGATCTCCGAGGGGACGTTAACGGTGAAATTGAAGTTGGCGTTGTAAGCGCTGGTGATGCTTTACCGACTAAGCTCAGCCAACCGTCCGCGATATTGCTTGCCAGTGATCGCTCCGCTTAAATAATCGGAGGTGAGCGGCGCGAAGCGCTCGAGCTGTTCCGGCAGCGACGGACTCGCCGGCAGCACAATTCCGGATCCGGCAGCCAGCGTGGCGGGGATCCAAGTGGGGAGCTGATTTCGGACGGCTTCGTAATAAACGGTTTTGAGAACAGGAAGATGCCCGGTTGTTTCATACCAACGCGCTTGATTATAAAGGGAGGTCATTTCTGAAATCCACAATCCGGCCGCATCGGGATGATCCGTTTGCGAAGAAACGGCATAACTTCGGCCTAGGATCCAGGTTGACGCTAGATTCGGCTGGAACTCCGGCATCCAGATTTTCGAGCGGGGATGACGATGCTTCTCGGCTTCCGTCGCCGTGGTGATCATCATCGCCAGTTCGCCGTCACTCAGCTTGCTCCACGAATCCGATCGGGCCAAGCCCGAATCCAAGAGCGCGGGGCGCAACGATTCCAGCTGTTGCAGGGCGTACGTCATATTGCCCTCCACTGTATAGAATTGCCCGGAACCGGCCGGCTTCCAGCCTCCGCCGACTTGCCACAGCAAAGTCGCTGCCGCATAGGGATCACGGTAATCCAATCCTAACAGGTAGGGCTGGGAATGTTGTTTTTTGAAGGTGGAGACTAAGACGTTCCAATCGTCCGCTGTAGCCGGCGGGCGTTCCAGTCCAAGCTGCTTCAGTTTGTCCTCATGATAAACCAGCACATAGGGATCCACATCCAGCGGAACTCCCCAGACGTAACCGTTCCACTCGTTTGGAATTAAGGAAGCGCTTAACACTTCGCCTGACAAGGAACCAGAGAAATAGCCCTCCGTGGGCAGCAGATAACCGTCCGCTGCAAAACGGCGAATCCAGACATTGTCCAAGAGCAGGACGTCCGGCGATTCCCCGAGCTTCATCAGCTGGCGCTGGTACGCAGCATAACTCTCCTCTAACGGCACATTCACCAGATCAACCTCCACCGGATGGCTCACCGTAAACTGCCGGTTCATCTCCTCCAGGCGACGGAAGTCAGTCTCATTCATCTGCACGGCCACGTGAATGTGGCCGGTCTCCTCCTTGGTTTGCGCTTCAGGCGGTGTAACCGGCTGAGCCTCCCCGCCGTCTTCTTGGCGAACTAGCGTCATTTCTTCGCTAGGCGACAGATTAATTAAAGCGAGCAGGAGGATTGCAAAAAGCACCCAATGATTTTTTCGCTTCACGCCTGTCCTTCCTCTCCACAATTTAGGAGCGCACGTCACGTCAATAACCTTCTGATACTCCGTATTGTAGCAAATCGCCGGATGAATTGTCCCGTAAAAAAATGTATATGTGTATGGCGGTGGGGTGCTTGGACTTTAACTCTCCTGTAATGTATGCGATTCCTGCAAAAATGCAGTTTTTTGAGGTGAAATCGCCGCTTTGTGCAAAATGCCTGCAAAAGTGCAGGCTTTTTGCGCCGAATTGCCCCATTTGTCCGAAATCGTGAAAAATAACTGTACTTTTGCAGGCTTTGGCCGAGAAATCGGGATTTAGCCGAAAAAAACTGCACTTTTGCAGGTTTCCCCCTTCGAGCAAAAGCGTGCAAACGAGCAAAAAAGCCCGGCGAATTAAGATAAACCGATTCGCCGGGCTTTTACTATTATTTTCCTCGCGACGGACGAGCGGTATGCTCTCGGTCAGCAACTTCCTGTTCCAGGAAGGCAAGTAACGAGCCGGAGGAAGTTTACGTCCGCATTTGGGAGCCGGTTCTCCTCCTTCTACCTCATCAGGGACAACTGGCGGACAAGAGCGGGCCGTGGTCGTTACTTGCTTCCGTTGACCTGGCTATCACTGTATCCGCCACAGTTGGCCAAGGCCAAGTCCAGTCCGAGCTCGCCCTTCTACAACAAATCCGCCGCCAGCTGAGCCAGCTTGGAGCGTTCGCCCTTCTCCAGGGTGATATGCCCGCTGATGCCCTGGTCGCGGAAGCGTTCGACCAAAATGGTTAATCCGTTGCTGGAAGCGTCCAGATACGGATGGTCGATCTGCTCCGGATCGCCAACCAGCACGATCTTGCTGCCTTCCCCGACGCGCGACACGATCGTCTTCACCTCATGGCGCGACAGGTTTTGCGCCTCGTCCACGATGATGAACTGCCCGGGGATCGAGCGGCCGCGAATGTACGTAAGGGCCTCCACCTGAATGCTGCCAAGCCCCATCAAGATTTTCTCGATGTCGCCGGATTTCTTCGTATCAAACAGGTACTCCAGGTTATCATAGATCGGCTGCATCCAAGGCCGCAGCTTTTCTTCTTTTTCCCCGGGCAGGTATCCGATATCCTTCCCCATCGGGACAACGGGCCGGGCAATCAGCAGCTTTTTGTATTTGTGCTCATCCTCGACCTTCAGCAGACCGGCGGCTAACGCAAGCAACGTCTTACCGGTGCCGGCTTTACCGGTGATCGTAACGAGCGGAATATCATCGTTAAGCAAGAGCTCCAATGCCATGCGCTGCTGGGCGTTTCGAGCGCTAATCCCCCAGACCGGCTCATTACTAAGATACAGCGGCTCCAAGCGGGTGGCATCTTCGTTCACTTTCAGCAAAGCGGATTTGCCAGTCCCCATCTCATCTTTTAATATCACAAACTCATGCGGGTAAAGGGAATAATTAGCCCCAAGCGGTTTAATTGGCAAAAAGCGATACGTATAAAATTCATCAATCACCGACGGATGAACCTTGATGGTTGAATAACCTCCGTATAGGTCGCTGGGGCCTACGGTCCGGTCCGACAAATAATCTTCGGCATGGAGTCCCAGAACGTCGGCTTTGATTCGGACCAGCACATCCTTGCTGACCAGAATGACCGGCCGCGGCGTTTCCATCTCCGCCTGCTCCAGGTGATAGTTCAGGGCTACCGCGAGAATCCGGTTGTCGTTGGTGACTTCCCCGAACTTTTCCTGAACCTTGACGAAGCTGCGGTGATTTAACTCGACCTTAATTCGCCCGCCGCCCTCCAGCGGTACGCCATCATGCAAATGGCCCGTTGACCGCAAGCCATCCAGCAAGCGAGAGACGCCCCGCGCATTCCGGCCGATCTCGTCGGCATTGCGCTTTTTGCTGTCGATTTCCTCCAGCACGACAGCCGGAATGACCACATCATGTTCGTCAAAGGCAAATACGGCACCCGGATCATGCAATAATACATTCGTATCCAATACAAAGATCTTCTTCATCATTATCCCCTCCACCGCGGTCATTGCAGCCTTATGAGCATACATATTTTTTGGCGTCCCGGGAACTCTATAACCGATATTAGAACCGGTATCGAGAGATCAATTCCGAAAGGACGGATTGAACATGCGATTATGGCTGTGTTTGTTACTGACGGCTACCCTGCTTACAAGTTGCGGAACTCGTTCTGAAAAGGCATCACCCTCTCCAAATCATCAAACAGGGAATGCGCCCCAGGCACAAAGCGTGAATCCTTATGCCACCAACGCCAACGACAAAGAGGTCATGTCAGACCGTGACAGACAAGTTTATTTGGAAGAACTGGTGAAAAAAGTCCCTGGCGTGAAAGGCGCGCATTGTGTCATTATGGGCAAAACCGCCATCGTTGGTATCGATGTGGATAGCCGCCTCGAACGTGCAAGGGTAGGGAGCATTAAATATACGGTAGCTGAAGCGCTTCGAAAAGATCCGCACGGAGCCGGCGCCATCGTCACCGCGGATATCGACTTAAATCAACGACTTGCCGAGATCGGCAAGAAAATCCGCGAAGGTCGGCCGGTTTCCGGCTTCGCCACCGAGCTGGCTGACATTATCGGACGGATCGTCCCTCAGATTCCGAACGATACCCGGCCGCCGGAAGGCAATCCGAAGCAAATGCAAATCGCCCCTGACGGCGGAGCAACGCGGCAAAATCTGCGTTAAGTTTGTCCCAAGAAGGAAAAAAAGCCTAGCGATCAACTCGCTAGGCTTTCTTCATGGCTTCAAACACTTGACGATCCAGCATGTCCGCAGCACGCTGGTCATAAACTTTGGCATATTCCGGCGGTGACACCAGCTGCGCGCCATAAAACAGCGCGTTTCGCACCGCATCGATCTCGATGTCGAAGCAGCACATATTAAACGGCACCCCGTCCAATGGATCCTGTACAACGGTAGCTCGGCCATTGATGGCGTAAATCGTATCCTGGCCAAACACTGTGACCGTCGCCCGCGGATTGGCCTTCAAATTACCGACCAGTCTGGAGCGATGATCCAGCGCCAGCCGCAGCTTCGAAGGATCCACGGCATACACCCAAGAAATGGCGCTGGACGTAGGGCCGCCGGATTCCTGATCCACCGTGTTCAACAGTACATACGTTTCGGACTGGAGAAGGGAATAAAGTGAATCAGATAATTGAGTTACGACTTCGGACATTAGACCAGCCCTCCTGTACAGTGTTACATCGGATTTCTGCTCAATACGCTTCAGCTATCCTTAAGTCAATTGTATTATAGCATGCGGCAAAACTTGCATTCAATCGTCAGTTCACCTGTCCGTCGTCCGTCTCCCCGCTATTTGCCTGCGCGGAACTTGCCTTCCCGGCGAGCTGATCCTTCAGCGCCTGCTTGGCCGCTTCCAGTTCATCCTGGTGCAAGTAGACGTACGGGCTCTTCCAATCCCCGGTCACTGGCACGAATGCCACATTCTCCTTAGAAATGTTCCAATACGCTTGAATGATATTTTTCATTTGCTGCGATTCCAGGTCGGTCTCCATATTCTTTCCGACGGATTCGATCACTTTGCCGGCCCCCATGACACCGTTCAGCGACTTCGCTTGGTCGATCAGGGCGTGCAGCACTTCATTCTGCCGGCGGTTACGGTCGAAATCATCCGAACCCTTCGTCTGCGGCTTGCAGTTCGATTTGCGGTAGCGCACGTAGCCTAACGCATCTTCCCCGTTCAGGTGCTGCTCGCCTTTCTTCAGGTTGATGTTCGTACCGTCCGCCGTATCGCGGTAACACATGTCGGCATCCACATTGACGTCAACGCCGCCCAGCGCATCCACCACATCGCGGAACCCTTGGAAATTCAGCACCGTCACATAATCGATATTGATACCAAAAAACTTGCCCATCATCGTTTTCATTTCCTGTGTGGCGGGAATCCCTGTTTTCTTCTCAGCCGCCAGGAAGTTCGGATAGTACGCGTTGAGCTTGTTCGTCTTATATCCGTCCAATTCCAGCTTGGTATCGCGCGGAAGAGAGACGACCGTTGCCGATTTGGTATCGGGATTCATCGCGATGACCATCATCACGTCACTCAGATGGGTGCCGGTCTGCGGACGGTAATCCGTCCCAAGCAACAGCATCGTAATCGGCTTCACCTTGGCGGATTTCTCAGGTGCTACTTTGTCTGGAGTCCCCGTTGCATCGATCACCTGATCCGCGGTATAGAATAAATACCCTGCATAAAGGCCAACCCCGATTACCCCGAGGATGAGGAGCGTCAGGACGGTTTTGAAGAACCGTTTCAGGCCGCCGGATTTTCTTTTTCGAGTGGAGCCCGCTTTTGCACCTTTTGTCGATCCTCTTTGGCTTTGCCCCCGTGGAGGTAAGCCGCTGCGGTTAGAACTCATGAACTTAAACACCTTATTTCTGTAAAAATGTTGTCGCATTCATTAAGACGTACCGAGCTTCGGAAAAGTTACCGGTTAGAAAGCGGAGGCAAATTATGCCGATTTATCGCTTGACGGCGAACCCGTCTTGTTCTCCTTGTTCCGTCGACCCTCGACAAAATAACGAATCCGCACCATCAGCATCAAAACGACAGCCACCAGCAAACATTGAATGATCGGCAGCTTGTCAATTTGGAAGATGAGCAGCAGGAAGGAGCCCAGCGCCATAAGGAGGTACAGAATAATCTCTTTAAACAGCGGCAGCTTCTGCTGTGCACGGAACACTTTATTGTAAACATAAATGATCAGCACGAAGATCAGCACGTAGGAAATGATCGGATGGCTGGCAAACCAAGCCTGCATAACGAACCCCTCCTTCAAATGGCAACCTTATTCCTAATTATAGGTTGGCTTCCGCCATTTTGCGATGTTTTTCTGCCCGTTCCCGTTCGCTCTTGTTCAAAATCTTCTTACGCAGGCGAACCGATTTTGGCGTAATTTCACAATATTCGTCGTCATTCAAATATTCCAGCGCTTGTTCCAACGAGAAGAGCCGCGGCGTCTTCATCTTCACCGTTTCGTCCTTCGTGGCGGAGCGCACGTTTGTCAGTTGTTTTTCCTTACAAATATTCACCACAATATCGTTATCGCGGGTATGCTCCCCGACGATCATGCCTTCATAAACTTCCGTTCCCGGTTCCACGAACAGAATCCCGCGATCCTCAATGGACAAGATCCCGTAGAGGGTGGAAACGCCGTTTTCACTGGAAACAAGCACGCCTTCATGACGTCCGCCAACCTGTCCGCCAACGAATGGACCATAGCTGTCGAACGCGTGATTCATAACGCCGTAACCGCGAGTCAACGTAAGGAAATGCGTCCGATACCCGATCAGGCCGCGGGCTGGAATCAAGAACTCCAAGCGAACCTGGCCGTTACCGTTGTTAACCATATTCACCATTTCCGCTTTGCGGGAACCCAAGCTTTCCATGACTGCGCCCATGCTTTCTTCCGGCACGTCGATCAGCAGGCGTTCGATCGGTTCCATTTTCACGCCGTCGATTTCCCGTACGATGACCTCAGGCTTAGATACCTGCAGCTCGTACCCTTCACGGCGCATGTTCTCGATCAGAATGCCCAGGTGAAGCTCACCACGGCCAGATACGATAAATGCGTCCGGGCTGTCCGTCTCATCCACGCGCAAGGAAACGTCAGTTTCCAGCTCTTTAAACAGGCGCTCGCGCAGTTTACGGGAAGTCACCCATTTGCCTTCGCGTCCTGCAAACGGGCTGTTATTAACGAGGAACGTCATTTGCAGCGTTGGTTCATCGATCTTCAAGACCGGCAAGGCTTCCGGGTGATTTGGATCGGCGATCGTTTCCCCGATATTGATGTCCTTGATCCCGGCAACAGCGACGATGTCCCCGGCTCCGGCTTCTTCGATTTCCACGCGGCGCAGGCCCTGGAAGCCAAACAGCTTCTCGATACGAGCGGTCTTCTTGCCGCCGTCGCGCGTCATCACCGCCACAGATTGACCTTGGCGAATCACGCCGCGGTTCACACGGCCGATGGCGATCCGGCCCAAGTATTCGTTATAGTCCATCAACGTCACGAGGAATTGCAGCGGCTCGTCAACGTTCTCCGTAGGCGCCGGAATATGGTCGATGATCGTTTCGTAAAGCGCCAGCATATTGTCATCCTGCTTCTCTGGATCCAAGCTGGATGTACCGTTTAACGCGGAGGCGTAAACGACCGGGAAGTCCAGCTGATCCTCACTGGCTTCCAACTCGATAAACAGATCCAGCACCTCATCGATCACTTCGGCCGGACGTGCAGCCGGGCGGTCGATTTTGTTCACCACGACGATTGGCGTCAGGTGATGCTCCAGCGCTTTACGAAGCACGAATTTCGTCTGCGGCATGCAACCTTCGTAAGCATCAACTACGAGCAGCACGCCGTCGACCATTTTCATAATCCGTTCCACTTCCCCGCCGAAGTCGGCGTGTCCCGGAGTATCTACGATATTAATCAAATAGTCCTTGTACGTAATGGCAGTATTTTTCGCCAAAATGGTAATCCCGCGTTCCCGCTCCAAATCGTTGGAGTCCATGGCCCGCTCTTGCACCGCTTCGTTCTCCCGGAAAATCCCGGATTGCTGCAGCAGCTTGTCGACGAGCGTCGTTTTCCCGTGGTCAACGTGGGCAATAATCGCAATATTGCGAATTTGTTTTCTATCATGCATAGGTTTGTCTCCAGATCCTTTCGTCTCTATAGATTATTGAGATGGTTTTATAAAATACAATTTGCACTTCGAACAGGAATTAGTTTACAAGACCAAGTGCAGCCTCATCCACCACAAAACAAAGCGTCGACTTAAATGCCGACGCTTGACATATCCCTTATATTATACGTGAAATCTTGAAATTTTCAAGAACTATCCCTGTGACTCACCAAGATCTCCGGCGGTTGCCCCGGCCAGCGATCAACCAAATCCCGGCAACGATCAGAACAATAGCTAAGAAATAAACGATCGTCGAAGCAAACAACGTCCAGCCAAGCAAGAGGAGTGATATCGCTCCCAATATCATGGCGGCGATGAATATTCCGTTCTGGCGCTGAGGCGCGAAATAACCATATTCAAACAAACCGACGGCAACGCCTAGGAAGAAGATCGGCCAGGTGTATTTCAATGTTTGCCATCCGCCGATGACCCCGGTAAAAAATACGAGGCTGTATACGACCAGAATGGCTCCGGGAAGCAGCAGTTCCGCAGGGCCTTTCCGCCAGAAATGCCATACGTGAAGCAAGATCCCAGGGATCAGCAGCAGCAGCGGCCAAAGCGCTCTTCCAAGAAAGCTGAAAAACCCTAATTTACCGAGCAGGATAATCACTCCGGCAGCGAGGATCAAGACGCCTGTCATGAGTTTGTTGTTGTCGGACATATCCATCACACACCTTCCAGAAGACAATGAGGGACAAGACGTTGCAAATTACGACATCCCCTTCACTTCCAGTTTATATGAATTCTGCCCAAAAAACCACTCGGCCTAAGGCGGGGGCCTGATGTTTTTTTCGGATGGTGTGGATGGAACTGCTGAGTGCGGTTAACCGCGCCCGGCGTTACATTTTCGCAGCCAGCCGAACATAATAACGACCGCGGCGGTTCCCGCCGGTACGACTCGTGCCAATGCGGGAGCGGCCGCCGCAAGCGCCGGTCCAAGCTGCGGATCCTGCAGCAGCATTTCTCCGGCAGTGTATCCGAGGATGCCTGCACCGGCATAAACGAGGAGCGGCAGACGCTGCAGCCAATCGGCGATCAGGTTGCTGCCCCAGACCACGATCGGAATGCTGATGGCGATCCCGATCACAAGAATCGACACATCGCCCTCTGCCAGCGCGGCGATCGCCAGTACATTATCCAAGCTCATAATAAAATCGGCGGCAAGAATCGTCTGCACCGCCTTCCACAATGAGCTTGCGCCCGCCACGCGGGAGTGTTCCTCCTGCGGCAGCAGCAGCTTTACGGCAATAGCAGCCAGCAGTACGCCGCCTGCCGCATGAATAAACGGGATTTTCAACAGTAACACGGCTACCCAGGTCAAGACGCAGCGCAGCAGTACGGCTCCCAGCGCTCCCCACCATACCGCCCGCTTACGTTGTTTAAGCGGCAAATTCTTGCTCGCCATAGCTATAACAACGGCGTTATCGCCGCTGAGTACGAGATTGATGATTAATATTTCCGATAACAGCAGCAAATGTTCCAAGCTTATCCCTCCCCCCTACAACTTGTATGAGGGATGTAGCCAAGCTATGCCACTTTAAAAAACAACTCTGGACAAATGAATCCTTTTAGAGATTTAATACGTATATACGTCTATAGAGGAAGTGACATAACGTGGACTTATTTAGCGCTGCTTTTTTTCTCGCCCTGATCAATATCATTTTTATCGATCTCATTTTGGCGGGTGATAATGCAATCGTCATCGGGATGGCGGCAAGAAAACTGCCCCACTCGGTCCAGAAGAAAGCCATTTTATACGGTACCATCGGTGCCGTGGTACTAAGGATCGCCGCAACGCTGATCGTCGTATGGCTGTTGCAAATCCCCTGGCTGCTGGCGGTAGGCGGATTGATGCTGGTCTTTATCGCCTACAAGGTGCTGGCGGATGAAGGCGGCCATGACAACATCGAAGCGAAGGATAAGCTATGGCCGGCGATCCGTACGATTATCATTGCCGACGCCGCCATGGGACTCGACAATGTCATCGCCGTAGCGGGGGCGTCCAAGCAGCACATGGTGCTGGTGGTGATCGGCCTGCTGATCAGCGTCCCGATCGTTGTTTGGGGTAGTACCTTGTTTATTAAACTGTTGGACAAGTTCCCTTGGATCGCATATCTTGGCGCTGCAGTACTTGCCTACACAGCCGCCAATATGATTACGGAGGAACGCCATTTCGCGCATTTCTTCGAGGAGAACCCGTCTCTTCGTTATCTGCTGATCGCCATTGTGATCGCCGGCGTGCTGTTGGCGGGTTACATGAAGAAGCGCCAGCAGCGCAAAGAAACCGAAGGAGCTCAGACCCATCCGGCAACCCGGTAGAAAAAAGCAAAACCCGCATGCGGCCATTTGAATTTGGCCCGGGCGGGTTTTCTCTTTAGGGTTAGAACCAACTTTCCTGAACGACGTTGTCCTCCGCGTTATCCCGTCGCTTGATGCTGCGCCCGGGGCGGATAAAGATCGTTTCCGTATCCTCTACGGCTTTGTCAATCATCTCATCCAAATTCTCCAACGAACGCTCAACGTTCTCCAGGACCCTCAGATTCGGGTTGGTTGCTGGAGATTTCGGAACAAATAACGTGCAACAATCTTCATAAGGCAAAATCGACAAGTCGTACGTGCCAATCTGCTGCGCCATCGCAATGATATCCACCTTGTCGGTCATCACCAAAGGCCGCAGGATCGGGAGATTGGTTACGCGTCCGATCGCATTCATGCTGGACAACGTTTGGCTGGCTACCTGGCCCAAGCTGTCTCCGGTGACTAGAGCCAAGGCGCCATTCCGTTCCGCCAGCTTCGTGGCAATGCGCAGCATCGCTCTTCGCATCATCGTGATGATCAAGTTATCCTGACCAGTCTGTGCCAGCTTGGTTTGAATTTCGGTAAACGGCACAAGGTGCAGCTTGATGAAGCCGGAATATTGAGCTAACACGTTGGCTAAATCAATGACCTTTTGCTCCGCTTTTTTACTGGTAAATGGATAGCTGTGGAAATGAACGCATTCGATTTCCAATCCGCGTCGCAGCGCCGACCAACCGGCAACAGGGCTGTCGATCCCTCCGGACAACAGCAGCATGGCTTTGCCGTTTGAACCGAGCGGGAACCCTCCCGCTCCCGGTATCACTTCGCAGAACAGATACGTGCCCTGCTCCCGAATCTCTACGCGCAGCTCCAGTTCAGGATGATGGACATCCACCCGAAGCTCGGGGCAGGCGTTCAGGATCGGGTTGCTGACCAGCTTGTTCATTTCCTGCGACGAGTGGGGGAACGGCTTCCATATCCGGCGGGCGGTAACTTTAAACTTCGTTCCCGGGGCTGGCCCCAGCTCCTTAATGAAATCGACCGCGGTCTGAAGGATATCCTCCAGACGGGACGGTACAACCTTGATGGGAGACATCGAAGTGACGCCAAACACGTTCTTCAGCGCCGCGATCATCGGTTCAAGCGGCTCTCCGTTTATGGCAATAAAGATTCTTCCGTATTCTTTGATGACTTCCGCCCGGGGGAAGTCATGCATCAGCGCTTTGACATGGTTGTGGATCACTTTCTCGAAGCGCGAGCGGTTTCGCCCCTTGAGGGTAATTTCTCCAAAACGGAGCAGCAACATATCATATTCCATTTTAACATTTCTCTCCTATCGTAAAACCTGCAGCCGCTTAACACATTGCTTTAACGCGGCGAGCAGGGCGTCAATGTCTCGTTCTTCATGTTCTTCGCCCAGACTGATCCGAATGCCGGACGAGGCCACTTCCTTGGATTTGCCCATGGCCAGCAGGATGCGGCTCGGTTCACTTCGCTTGGAAGAACAAGCCGAGCGGGTGGATACGAAAAATCCTTCTTCCTCCAGCATGTGCAGCAACGCTTCGGCTTTCATCCCCGGATAAGAAAAATGCACGATGTGCGGCGCTCCTTGCGCCGGGGAATTGATCGTCAGCTCTGGCAGCTCTGCAAGCCCATGCATTAGACGCTCACGTAAGCCATACAGCTTGGCTGCCCGAGTCTCGCGGCCTTCCTTCGCCAGACGCAACGCCTTGGCGAAAGCCACGATATAAGGGATGTTCTCCGTACCTGAACGGTAGCCCCCCTCCTGTCCGCCGCCTGCCAGCAGCGGCGCAAGCCGGAGCCCCTCACGGACGTACAGCAGACCAACTCCTTTGGGTCCTCTTAGTTTGTGCGCAGACAGGCTGTATAAATCAATTCCGCTGTCAGCCAAGGACAAGGGCAGCTTTCCAAAGCCCTGAACGCCGTCCACATGGAACAGCACCCGAGGCGCAACCGCTTTAAGCATCCGGCCGATTTCCCCCACCGGCTGTACGGTCCCGGTTTCATTGTTGACATGCATGACCGACACCAGTACGGTGTCTGGACGCAACGCTTCCCGCACCTGTTCGACAGTCACGCCTCCATCCTCGTCAACCGGAAGAATGGTCGTCTCCCAGCCCCAAGTGGCCAACTGCTTGACACTCTCGAACACGGAGGGATGCTCCGTTGCCGTCGTGATCAAATGCTTGCCCCGCTCAGTAAACTGAAGGGCGACCCCTTTAATGGCCATATTGTTGCTTTCTGTCGCCCCGCCGGTAAACACGATTTCCCGCGACTGAACTCCCAGAGCAGCGGCGCTTACCTCTCTCGCTTTGTCCAGCAGCTTCGCACTCTCTTCGCCCAGCCGGTGTAACGAAGACGGGTTCCCATAGTGCCGTGCCATAACTTCTGCAACAGTCTTGGTGACGTCCTCGTAGGGCGGGGTCGTCGCCGCATGGTCGAAATAGATCATTATTTTCACCTTCATCTCAAAAAAGATCAAATGAAAAACGCGTATACCCGAAATCACCGCGATCGGAGCGTTTTCCCTTTGATCTTTCGAATCATGTACTACTCAATTTTTATAACCAATTAAGCCTCGTATTTCGCTTGCGCTCGCATAATCTTGGCAATATAGCCCTGCGTCTCCTGCGGCAGCAAATGGAACTTCTCCATCAGTTGCTCATCGTTGCTGATTCCCAGCCGCTGCAGTCTGCCCGGTCCGGCATTGTAGGCCGCAAGAGCCGTTTTGATATCCCCGCCGTAACGGTGGATTTGATAAGACAAATATTTGGTGCCTCCGTCGATATTCTGCGCCGGATCAAACGGATCGCTGACCCCCAGCCCTTTCGCCGTAGCGTCCATCAACTGCATCAGACCTTTGGCACCGGCGGACGATACCGCCTGCGGATTAAAGGACGACTCCGTCGCAATCACCGCTTTGATCAGGCTTTCCGGCACTCCATATCGCGCACTAGCCTGGGCAATCAAAGACTGCAAATTGGCTATACCCTCCGCCTCCTGCCCCGGGACATCCCCTACCGTCTCTGCCGCAGCGGCCGTCAAGTAATTGGGAAGCATCTCTGCGAAGACTCCGTCCAACGATTCCCCAGAGTCAATACCAGCAGAATACAGATACCCTTGAAGCGACGCTAACAAAGATTGAGTATCGGCATTGGATTCGGTCTCAGGTGACGATTTCTCGCCCTGTTCCGCCAACATCAACTCCTGAAGCAATATATCAAACAACGAGCCGTCCGTATCACCGGTTACCCGCTCAGATGACGATTGTTGCAAGTTTAATGGGTTTAAAGACTGAAGCTGAATCAGCTGTTCCACCGTTCGCGGATCGATTTGCATGCGTTATAAGCTCCTTATCGAGGAATAACTAGTTCAATGCCTATATTTTACACGCAATCCGCGACTCATACCACCCTTTTTCGATAAAAGCTGCAGAAAAGAAAAGGCCAACGCCCTAAAGATGACGTTAGCCGATTGATATGACGGTCATGATTCCATCGCCACCAGCAGCCCCATCGGACGACTGTTAGCGGGTAAACGGCATCAGTACAAAGTAGCTTAACGTGGATACGAGCCCTAGGCCGATCGCCCAAGCTCCGGATGTTTTGTTGCCTTGGCTGTAGGCATAGAAGCCCATAACCGCAGCCAGCGGACCTAGAATAATCGACCATAAGAACAACGAGGCGATCCCTAAACCAACGCCGACGTAACCTACGGTACGTCCCGCCGTATTGGCGTTATCCGCAAGTTCGGTCCGGGAGGCATCGTGAGGTTCTTCGGATCTTTCACTGCGGACCACGTTACCGCTGAACGTCCCCGCCGGCGTGACCTCGGCCGCATACTCCTCACGGTGCTCACGATTTACTTTACGCGGATAGTCGGTGCGGCTTTTTTCGGCCGATTTTTTGTGCGGTTTGTCTGCTTTGGTATCCGTCATCTGAAGCACCTCCTTGAAATGTGTTTTCCTTACGACGATTTGGACTTAGGTTTAAACGTATGGCAGCAAGTGGAAGCGGACGATGAAGCGGTATCTCGGTGTTCCGTATCAAACGTTTCGCCGGCGAACTCTGCCGAATAACGGCTCTTCGCATGCTGATCGACATCGATCATAATGACGTCGGCATTGCACACGTTTTTCTCTCCCCAATAGGTGCAGTTGGATACGCTACATTTAACTATGGGTTTTTCCCCATTTGGCATATTGATCACCTCGCGTATCATTTTCTCCCCGGCCTGATTCCCTTATGCGCCGCACAATTAGCAAATCGTTCCCAAAAATAAAAAGATGCCGTGATCGCGGCATCTTGTCGTTTCATTTCATCCATCATTTATTTGGCGGAACGGTTTAATCGTAATTGGGTTAAATAATCGCTTTCATAATAATTTAGATCGTCCCGCAATTCCTCAAAAATCCCCGTGATATCCAGCACGATGTCGCGCGCCGCGCGAACCGGCTTCTTACGGAATCGAATGGCATCCTGCCCGGTATAAGCGTATCTGCCATCTTCGGAATAGCTTTCATTTTTAGGATAGAAGAAGTTATTAACGCAGTCATGGTACACATGGTATAGCACTTTCTCAGCAGCTTCGTCGTCAAAGGTTCCGCGACGGAGGGCAACGCCCAGCTTCTCGTAGCAAACCTCACTGAACACAAGCAGGTGACGCAGATCTGACAAAAATCCTTGGTAAAACAATACTCTGTCTTCGTCTTGGCCTTCCATAAGCTGCGGCAGAGAATGTTGGTTCAAGAACGTTTCAAGCTTCTCCACCGCTTGTTTTAATTTCTCTCGAGTGGTTTCACACAGCTGCCTGATGTTATTGGCTTGTGGCATGCGAACAATTCTCCTTCACCTGTAATGATCGGTATAGTCATTATCGAAATTATCGTAACACAATTTTACAGAATACGGTATCCCTCAAGAATAAAATCAGAGACATCACCTCACGCTATGGCTATGGACATTGGACACATGTTAAAGGAGGTTAACTGATGAACTGGCGCAGATGGACCGCTTTGGGGTTAACGGGTGCTGCGGCGGTAGCTGCGGTTTCGCTTCTTCTCCCATCCGCGGACAATGACAAGACAACTCCACGGAAATCCGTAACTCAGCTAACCGTGCCAAAGCCGGCGGAGGAGCAGAAATTAAAGCAAAGCATGCTGAAACGGGATATGACCGCAACCGAACGGTTATCTCGGATGGACGCTCGGGGGCATCTTCGTTCGCTTGCGGCAAGCTCTCCCGGCAGCATAGGTGACAAGCTGCAAGATGCCGCGCAGAAATTGCAGAAGGATCATAAGCATTTTCAGGCGATCCTCTGGTACGATGCCACAAAAGGGCAAACCCGGCAGTTTCGGCGGGAGGATTTTAAACCGGATCCGGCTGTAAGTAAGCAGCTCAACACCTATTTGGGTTACGCGAAAAAAGCGTTAAGCAAATCAAGCAGTTATGAATCGCCTTCCTTCCCAGAGAAGCAGCCGAAATATTTCATTGCTGCAGAGCCGGTGAAGGGCAAAAAGCAAGGGATTATCGCAGTAATGGATATCGGAATCTTAGGGCGGGTGCAGGATCACCAGCATAAAAACCTGCGTTTGATTCCTTATCCGAAGGAAGGCAAATTCAAGGTAGAATCGGTGCATGCGGACACGCTGAAAGACATTACGGTGAAGACGGGGCATGACAACGAAAAAGCAAGCCATTACTACGAGAACGAAATCGTTGTAATGTTCCACAGCAAGCCAACAGACGAGCAAATAAAGCAGATTTTGGCCGACATCTCCGGCAAACCGCCGCGGAAGCTGAACAGCACCTACATCTTCCGTTCGGACACGATGAGCATGAATCAGCTGAAGCAATATTTTCAAAATAAATGGCAGCCAAAGTATATCGAGCCGCATTATCTCTATCTGACCAATGAAAACGGCGACAGCATTTGGGACGATCCGGAGAGCTACTATTACAAAGACGATAAGGTAGCTGGCACCGAAGATAATCCCGAGATTCCAAACGATTTGCTGTTCTCCGAATACCAATGGAATCTGCCGATTATCGAGACGAACCGCGGCTGGAAATTGTCGAAGGGCAGCAACGACGTGATCGTAGGGGTCGTGGATACCGGCGTGGATCTGACGCACCCTGATCTGCAGGGCCGATTGCTGAAGGGCTACAACGTGATCGAACCGGACAAGGAGCCTACCGATGATGTTGGGCATGGCACGCATGTGGCGGGCATCATTTCCGCCAATGTGAACAATGGCGAAGGGATCGCCGGCATGATGTGGGGCGGCAAAATATTGCCGGTGAAGGCGCTAGACAAATCCGGTTCAGGCACAACGTATTCGGTGGCCCAGGGCATCATTTGGGCGACGGACCACGGCGCTAAAGTGATTAATATGAGCCTTGGCAACTACGCCGATGCCCAGTTTTTGCATGAAGCGATCAAGTACGCATATGAGCGGGATGTGGTGCTGATTGCGGCTACAGGGAACGATAATACCGAACGTCCAGGGTACCCTGCCGCTTATCCTGAAGTGTTGTCCGTGTCGGCAACCGACTATAACATGCAGAAAGCTTCCTTCTCCAATTACGGCGATTACATCGACGTGATGGCCCCAGGTGAAAGCATCGCCAGCACCTATCCGGATAATCAGTATGCCGCGTTATCCGGGACATCGATGGCGAGCCCGCACGTCGCAGCTCTCGCTGCTCTGATCCGATCGGTGAATCCAGACCTGAAGAACACCGAGGTCATGGACATTATCCGGAAGAACGTCATCGATCTTGGTGAAAAAGGTCGGGACAAATATTACGGGTACGGGCAGATCGACGTCTATGCCGCGTTGCAGGCTGCTGGTGGCAGTGCAGCTCCGCTGCAGTTCTGGCCGCAGTCAGTCCAACGTAAAATGGAGCGTGCGGTGGATCGCGTCAAATAACTTCCTAAACCAAAAGCCTCCGCATCGCTGGAAGTTCATCCAAGCGATGCGGAGGCTTTGACATTGATATAAGTCATGTTCCCTTTAGTGATGAAAGTTTGCCATAAGCCGGGTTCTGTACTCGTTGCGGTATAACGGGAACCACCCTCCCGCCTTGAGTGACAATCATCTATCTAGGCCGCACATTACTGAGCGGCTCCAGCAACCAACCCGGACGCGCCTCGGGCAAAGGCCGCTTCGCAAAGAAGCTGCGTCCCATTAGGTCTTGCTCCAGGTGGGGTTTACCAGGAACGAAGTCGCCAGCGTTCCTCGGGGTCTCTTACACCTCGGTTCCATCCTTGCCTGTGACCCCTCCACGAAGTGGAGAAGTCCATCGGCGGTCCATTTCTGTGGCACTATCCTTCAGCTCGCGCTGACTGGACGTTATCCAGCACCCTGCCCTGTGGAGCCCGGACTTTCCTCCCGCGGCTTTGCAGCCGCCGGCGATTGTCTGTCAAACTTTCGTAAGGCAACACTAGTTAGTATACAGACATTGCCGTCCGCTGACAAGAGCGCTTTTCCGGTAAGGCTGACGTTTCCTGCCAGCTTTGGAGACGGATATTCGTAGGTCCCAGACGCCCTTTTACATAAATCGAAACGGCTCGGTGTTGACCTGGGAAGCATGTACCCGGGTTGCATATTTGTCTTCGCTTAATTTTTCAGTCAGCCAAGCAGCAACGCGAGGCTTCATGATCTTCTCCGCATTATGCCCCGGGTCGACGATCGCAACCCCTGCCATCCAGGCATCCTGTGCGGTATGGTAATCTACGTCCCCGGTGACGAGCACGTCCGCCCCGCGGAATTGGGCATTTTTCCAATACCGTCCGCCTGAACCGCCCAAGACTGCAGCTTTGCGAATCGGCCGGTCCAAATCCCCGACAACTCGAACCATCGGCACGTCCAGTCGCTCTTTGACGCGCTGCACGAAGTCCCGGAGCGTAACAGGCTCCGTTAGCTTCCCAACCCGTCCAAGTCCAAAAGTGCGCCCCTTCAAATCCATAGGATACAGATCATAGGCTACCTCTTCATACGGATGCTGCTTCAGCATCGCTTGAATGACCTTGTTGCGCAGGCTCTGCGGCACAACGGTTTCGATGCGTACCTCCTCGACCCGCTCCAGCTTGCCTTGGCTGCCGATATACGGGGCGGTCCCTTCTCCCGGCTTAAACGTGCCGAAGCCTTCGAGGTTGAAGCTGCAGTGGCTGTAGTTACCGATGTGGCCTGCCCCTGCGTTCAACATCGCCTGAAGCACCGGCTCGTGGTGATCCTTGGGCACAAATACGACCAGTTTATACAGGTTGTCCGTATGCACATCTTCAAGCGAACCGGCGCTTTCGATGCCCAGTGCTTCCGCCATCCAGTCGTTCATCCCGCCGTCCGTGACGTCGAGGTTCGTATGCGCGATATATACCGCGATATCGTTTTTGATCAGCTTCTCGTACACCTTGCCCATCGGCGTGTCGCTCTGCAAATGAGCCAGCGGACGATAAATGATGGCATGATGGGCGACAATCAGATCCGCCTCTAAGGCAATTGCCTCGTCTACAACCTCCTCATTCACGTCCAATGCTACGAGCACGCCCCGAATTTCCTTCTGCAGGCTGCCTAGTTGGAGGCCAATTTTGTCCCCCTCCATCGCCACATGCTTAGGAGCCAGCTGCTCCATGTATTGCACTACTGTTTGTCCTTTGGCAAACATGCCAGCACCTCCTTTAACTGCTCCGATAACCGGGTAAGCTCCGCTTCCTTCTGACGGGATGCCTCCAGCGTTGAGGAAGCCACCGACCGGCGGATCCCCTCCAGCTTACGAAGCTCTGATTCCCATTTCCTGAAAAAGACTTCATTGGGGGCCGCGGTTAATCGAGGCCCCATCATGAGCAGGAGCTCGCGAGTCAAGCTGACCCGGCCTCCCGCCAGCTGGCGTTCACGGTACAGCTCAGCGTTCCGGACCTCGGCATCCGGCTGGGCTTCGGCCATCAGCACTTCGTAAATTTTGCCGTCCTCCTCCAAGATCGCCTCTTCGGCCAAATACCAATCGTGCTCGAGCAACCAGCGGCGGACAAATTCTCCGCCAACGTTCGGCTGCAGCACGAGCCGCTTGACACCGGCCAGCTTCGCTTGGCCGGCATCGAGAATGGAGGAGATCAGCGCCCCGCCCATCCCGGCGATGGTGATCACGTCAACTTCGCCGGGTGCAATCACGGCGAGTCCGTCCCCTTTGCGGACAGAGATCCGCGCCGTCTCCCCGGCTTCAGCCACCTGACGGCGTGCCGCTTCCAGCGGGCCGTCGTTCACTTCGCCGGCGACGGCGAAGACCGCTTGTCCACTGCGCACGGCAGCCACGGGCAGCAGCGCGTGGTCTGAACCGATATCGGCAAACCGGCATCCGGCCGGAAGCCAGTCGGCAATAAGCTGCAATCTAGCTGACAATTTCATGTCGTTATCCACACCACCCATTTTTTCCTTAATTCACAACAATAGCAGATATGCCACATAGCGATCGATAATAAAGTGCCAGGGCATCACATACCGCGGAAAGCAGCTCCACAGCGATTTGCAATGCCCAGGGAAAAACGGTAAAATAAAAAACAATAAAGAAAAAGAAGGAAATTATTCCAAAAGAAAGGGACGACGCTTAACGGACATCAGAGCCGTTATCGACCTGCTTCCGGGTCTACGTCCATAAAGCGCCGCTGTAACAAAAATGACCTTGCTGCTTGGCTGCAGAAGGTCAAGATTGCAGGCGATGACGCCTATTCGAGGAAGTCCTTCAACCGCTTGCTGCGGCTAGGATGGCGCAGCTTACGGAGCGCTTTCGCTTCGATTTGCCGGATACGCTCCCGCGTTACGCCGAAGACTTTCCCCACTTCCTCAAGGGTTCTTGTACGTCCGTCGTCCAGTCCAAACCGTAAACGGAGCACGTTCTCTTCGCGTTCAGTGAGCGTGTCCAGTACATCCTCCAGCTGTTCTTTCAGCAGCTCGTAAGCCGCTGCGTCGGCTGGCGCCAAGGCTTCCTGGTCTTCGATAAAGTCGCCAAGATGGGAGTCGTCCTCTTCCCCGATCGGCGTTTCCAGCGAAACCGGCTCTTGGGCGATCTTCATGATCTCCCGGACCTTCTCCACGCTAAGATCCATCTCCGCAGCGATTTCTTCCGGAGCAGGTTCGCGTCCCAGCTCTTGCAGCAGCTGCCGGGATACCCGAATCAGCTTGTTGATCGTTTCGACCATATGAACCGGAATCCGAATCGTTCGGGCCTGGTCGGCAATCGCACGGGTAATGGCCTGACGGATCCACCAGGTGGCATAGGTACTGAATTTGAAGCCTTTCTTGTGGTCGAATTTCTCCACGGCTTTAATCAAGCCCATATTTCCTTCTTGGATCAAGTCCAAGAACAGCATGCCGCGACCAACATAACGTTTGGCGATGCTGACAACCAACCGCAGGTTGGCTTCAGCCAAGCGCCGCTTTGCCTCTTCGTCCCCGTTTTCGATCCGTTTGGCCAGCTCCATTTCGTCGTCCGCCGACAGCAGCGGGACACGTCCGATTTCCTTCAGATACATCCGAACTGGATCGTTAATCTTGATTCCCGGAGGAAGCGAGAGGTCGTCGTCATAATTAAAATCATCGTCATGCGAGTCGTCTCCATCGCCGCGGCTCCGATGATCATCGTCGCCGTCACCGGTAATATCGATGCCGAGATCGGCCAATTGTTCAAAAAACTCGTCCATTTGCTCGGGATCCTGATCGAATGGCGAAAGCTTCTCCATAATTTCTTTATAAGTTAAGGATGATCTTTTCTTCCCTTGTTCGATCAATTGATCCCTTACCTGATCCAAGGTGAGTTCCGTTTCTAGTTCAGTATGTTGTTCATTCGTCATTTCTGGCTCCCTCCTCCCTAGAAACATCATCGAAAGTCCGTTCGTCTTACTGTCTCTCTAGGGCAATAATCTCACTTGCAATTTGCGCCGCACGCAAATAGTCACCGGCCCGTTCGGCCGAAACCATTTCCTCTTTCTTACGTTTGATCTGCTCCAGCAGCGGCACCTTCTGAATTTCACGGATACAATCGTCCAGCTCCTGTGTTGTCCATTCGGCCGGTGTATCCATCATCGCGATCGAGATGACCGTCTGCTCTAGCCGCTCATCTTGAAGTGAGGAAATGAAACGGCTGGCATCCGGGGGTTTCCCTTGCGCGTAATAGGCGTATAGATAAGCGGCAATCGCCACATGATCTTCGATGTTAAAGTTCGTCCCAAGGCGTTCGCCTACATAGCGGGACACCTCTTCGTCCTGCAGCATGAATGAAAGCAGTCTCCGTTCCGCCACATGAAAAGCGGGCAGCAACGTCGGCATGGATGCCTGCCCTTTTTTATGCCTACCATTATTCCACCTTTCGGGCTTATTATCCCCGGCATTTGCCTTTTTTTGCATAGCCGTTCTCAGCTCGTTACACTCTTGCTTCAAGCTGTCGAAGGACACCTGCAATTCGGCGGAGAGCTCCTTCAAATAAATTTCGCGTTCGCTTGGGGAGGAGAGCGCCGCAATAATCGGCATCGCCTCTTTGATATAAGCGATCTTTCCGTCTTCTTCTAGCAGTATATGGTTTTTTCTCAGATATATAAGCCTAAATTTAACGGAAGATACCGCACCATCCAAAACTTGATGGCGGAACCGTTCGGCTCCGTACTTTTGGATAAATTCATCAGGGTCCAGCCCTTCGCTGAGCATTGCGATTTTTACCTGGGAGAATCCTGCGCCTTCGAGGATCGGGATGCTCTTTAAGGCTGCAGCCTGACCGGCGGAGTCTCCGTCATAGCAGACCAATACCTCATCGGCAAGGCTCCGCATGATCGCCGCATGGTGTTCCGTCAAAGCGGTCCCCATGGTGGCGACACCGTTGTGAACTCCGGCTTCCCATGCGCTGATGACATCGCCGTAACCCTCAAACAGGACGATTTGGCCCGTCTTGCGGATCTCGTTCTTGGCTTGATGCAAATTGTAAAGAACACGGCTCTTCGTAAACAGCTTACTTTCCGGCGAATTTAAGTATTTCGGTTGCCCGTCGCCGAGCACTCTGCCCGCAAACGCAATCACTTTGCCGTTTCGGTTGTGCAATGGGAAGATGACCCGGTCGCGGAAGCGATCCACGTAACCGGAACCGTCCTGCTTCGATGACAGCAATCCACCCTTCTCCATCGTTTCCAGATTAAATGATCTCTTGTCCAAAAACTGGACGAGCGTATCCCATCTGGCGGGTGCGTAACCAATCTGGAACGTATCGATGGCCTTGTCGGTAAAGCCGCGGGATTTCAAATATTCCATCGCCGGCTTTCCGTATTCGGTGTTCTTGAGCAAATAATGATAAAGCTTGGAGGACCACTCATGGGCCTGCAGCAGCTCTTCCAACTCCCGGTTACGCGGGGTATCGGCGTAACCTCTGCCCTTATCCTCGTAAGGGATATGCGCCTCGTCCGCCATGATTCTGACAGCTTCGGGAAAGGTTAATCCTTCGATTTCCATCCTGAATTTGATGGCATTTCCGCCTTTGCCGCAGCCATAGCAATGGAAAATTTGGCGTTCGGGTGTGACTGTAAACGACGGGGTCTTCTCCGAATGGAACGGGCATAACCCCTTCAAATACTTCCCCTGCTTCGTTAGATGAACGTGCTTGCTGACCGTATCGACGATATCGTGCTGACGCAGAACCGCCTCGATGACTTCCTCCGGAATGCCACGCCCGGTACTCATCCAAATCACCTTCATCTTTCACGCGTGAGTATCGCTCAAAATGTCAAAAGCACCGACATTTTGCTGCTCTCGGGTGACACGTAAATAGTAATTCGCTAAAACTATACATTCTCCTGCAAACGAATCAAAAGTTTTGACAAAGCGTCCGTAAACCGCTCACGGTCCTCGATGGTAAAAGGCTTGGGGCCCTTGGCGCGGTGCCCTGCCCGCCTTGCTTTCGCATGGTGATGACGGCGTTCGAGCAAATAGTCGATATTTCCCGGATGGTAGATATCGCCGCGCGGAGATATCCCGTGACAATCTCTCGCAATGATCAATGCCGCCAGCCCGTAGTCCTGGGTCACAACGATATCGCCCTTCTCTACATGAGCGGCGATATACATATCCGCGCTTTGTCCGCTGCGATCAACCTGGACAACCGTCACTCCCGGCTCCGGCTGCAGAACATGATCATATGAGGCCACCATGATCACAGGTACACCAAATCTGCCGGCCGTTTCGACAATTTCAGCCTTGACCGGACAGGAATCCCCATCGACGACGATCCGCATCCACCACGCCTCCATGTATTACAATATAACCTCGAAATGCCTGAATCTAAACAAGACCGTGCCGAAACTCATCGATATGTGCCGAATAGCGATGGATGGCTGACGGCAAGCCCTTCGCTTGCCGTCAGCCACACTTTTGCTTCATTGCCTTCGATTATGCCCAAACCAGTTTGCCGAAATCGGCAAAGGCTTTGAGATCTTCATCAATAGCCGCCAGCAATGCCAACCGGTTCGTCCGGATCGCATCGTCCTCGGCCATAACCATGACGGCATCAAAGAAGACCGTAATCGCATCTTTTAACCCGCCGATCAGCTCCAGCGCACCAACCGCGTCGCGGGAAGCCAGCGTTTCCCGGTATTTATCCGAGATCGAACGCCATGCCTCATACAGCGCTTGCTCCGCCGGTTCGCTTAGCAGATCGGAGCGAACCTTCTCTCCGGTGGCTTTGGCCGCCAGGTTGCTGACCCGTCCAAACGATTCAACAGTTGCTTTGAACTCTTCCTTCGTATCCACCGCTTCCATTAACGCCTTGCCGCGAGCTACCGTGGAGACGACATCATCATAACCTGCCGACAGAACGGCATCCACGACGTCGTAGCGTAGGTTTTCGTCCGAAAGCGTCTTTCTGACACGCAAGCCAAAGAAATCCATCAGATCCTTCATGATTTCATCTTCGCTGCGTTTCAGCCCGCGGAATTGCTGATGCGTTTCCAGCGCCAGCTTGAAAATGTCAGTGAGCGAAACAGACAGCTTATGCTCCACAATGATCTGCACGATGCCGGCAGCCTGACGGCGCAGCCCGTACGGATCCTGAGAGCCGGTTGGAATGATCCCAATCGAGAAGCATCCAACAATCGTGTCGATTTTGTCAGCGATGCTGACGATCGAGCCAACGGTCGAAGCGGGTACGGCATCATCGGCAAATCGCGGCTGGTAATGCTCAAAGATCCCTTTCGCCACCACTTCCGGTTCGCCGGCTTTACGGGCATAATCTTCACCCATAACCCCTTGCAATTCAGGGAACTCGTAAACCATCTGGGTAACCAGGTCAAACTTACAAATTTCAGCCGTACGCGCAGCAGCTTCGGCCGTTCCGGTATCCGTCCTCAGCATCGCCGACAGCTTCTCCGTATTGCGACGGATGCGGCGCACTTTGTCCCCGATCGTGCCAAGCTCCTCATGGAACACGATGCTCTCCAGTTTAGACAACGCGTCCTTGATCGCCAGCTTCTGGTCTTCCTCATAGAAAAATTTCGCGTCGGACAAGCGGGCACGAAGCACCTTCTCGTTACCGCGGGCAATCACGTCCAGCGACGTGTTGTTCCCGTTACGCACTGTGACGAAGTAAGGAAGCAGGTTGCCTTGCGCATTCAGCACCGGGAAGTAGCGCTGATGCTCACGCATCGAGGTAATAAGCACTTCCTGCGGAATGTTCAGGAACGACTCCTCAAACGTACCATACAGCACCGTTGGCGTCTCGACCAAGAACAATACTTCCTCCAGCAAATCTTCTTTCACGGCGATATGCCAGCCTTTTTCTTTGGCCAAGGCTTCGATTTGGTTCTGAATCAAGGCTTGACGTTCATTGACGTCCGCGATCACGTGCTGGCTGCGCAGCGTTTCCACATAGGCTGCAGGCTCTTCGATCACCGTTTCCGTTCCAAGGAACCGGTGTCCCCGCGTAACATTGCCGGACTTCACCCCGGCGATTTCCAGCTCGATAACGTCTTTGCCGAACAACGCAACCAGCCAGCGAATCGGGCGAACGAACTTAAAGTCGTAATTCCCCCAACGCATGTTCTTCGGAAAATTCATCGCCTGCAAAATGCCCAGCAATCCCTCGGCAAGAAGACTGGACGTCTCTACGCCCATCCGGCTTTTGCTGACATAAACATACTCCGTGCCGCCAACCTCACGGAACGTAAACTGTTCCGGGCTGGCACCCTGGCTGCGGGCAAAGCCAAGCGCCGCTTTACTCCACTGTCCGTTTTCATCCAGGGCGATTTTACGCGAAGGCCCTTTAACCTCCTCATGCACGTCCTCTTGCTTCTCTGCCACGTCTTTGACGAGAACGGCCAATCGGCGAGGGGTCGCATAAGCTTCGACTGCTCCGTGCTGTATGACCGATTCCTCCAGCCATTTCACCGTCCGCTCCTTTAATTGCTCCATCGCAGCGCGGATAAACCGGGCCGGCATTTCTTCAAGTCCAATTTCAAACAGCAGGTCCTTAGCCACGTGCAGCACCCCCTTTCTGAAGCATCGGGAATCCAAGCTTCTCGCGTTCCTCCAAGTAAGTTGCGGCAACCTGACGGGCCAAATTCCGCACCCGCGTAATATACCCTGTCCGTTCGGTGACGCTGATCGCGCCGCGGGCATCCAGCAGGTTAAACGTATGCGAGCATTTCAACACATAATCGTAAGCCGGGTACACCAAATGCTGCTCCATCGCTTTGTTAGCTTCTTGCTCGTACATATTAAACAGCGTAAACAGCATTTTCACGTCAGAGATTTCAAACGTGTATTTGGAATGCTCATATTCGGCCTGATGGAAAACATCACCGTAAGTCGTGCCATCCACCCATTCGAGCTCAAACACGTTCTCCTTGTCTTGAATGTAGGAGGCCAGACGCTCCATCCCATAAGTGATTTCTACGGCTACCGGATTCGTTTCGATCCCGCCGACTTGCTGGAAGTAAGTAAACTGCGTGACTTCCATGCCGTCTAGCCAAACTTCCCAGCCGAGGCCCCATGCGCCCAAGCCCGGATGCTCCCAGTTGTCTTCGACAAACCGGATGTCATGCTCCAGCGGATTGATGCCCAGCCGTTTCAAACTTTCCAAGTAAATCTCCTGGATATTATCCGGCGACGGCTTCATGATCACCTGGAACTGATGGTGCTGGTACAGCCGGTTCGGGTTCTCCCCGTAACGCCCGTCCGCTGGACGCCGGGAAGGCTCCACGTAAGCCACATTCCACGGCTCAGGGCCAATCGAACGCAGGAAAGTCATCGGGTTCAGCGTACCGGCCCCTTTTTCCACGTCATACGGCTGCACGACGATGCAATTCTGTTCTGCCCAGAACTGCTGCAGCGTCAAAATCATTTGTTGAAAGTTGATACTCATGGCGAACCTCATCTCCTAACCTTCAGGTTTGTTCAGCAAGCATGGGCTAGAAGGGAGAAATAAAAAGCCCCCGCCTCTACGCCTGCTGTCAGACGTAGGGACGAGAGCTGTAAGAGGCCATTTCCTCATACTTATAAGTTCCCGCGGTTCCACCCTACTTGATTTGCCGCGGCCTCCTATCGGTGACCATTGCCGGCAAATCCGCTTTTCACGATCGGTTTGTGCTCCCGGGCTGCCGCTTCACAAGACCGTCTATCCGGGCTCCCACCCTCCCCGGTCGCTTGTTCCTCTCCTGATCCACCAACATCGACTCAGAAAAAGGAGTTCATAGACTTCTTCTTGTTACTCTTCCCGTTCAACGCACAAGTCTCCCTCTTGAAAATGACACTTCGAGGGAGAAATTCTTTTATATATTAACTAATTTTATCGCGTTCGTCAAATTTCATACTTGTCCAGTTGATCGAGAAAATGGCGTGATTTCAGCTTCATCCCAAGCTGCATATCCATGAAGGCGCGCATCACGGTCTTTAGCTCCCGTTTCGTCTCGTCCTTGACCTCTACGTTTCCGAGCCGGCGCAGGTCCATTTTTTCAAATAACATGAGCAATTTAAGCACTCCCGGTGTGACCTGCATCGCGGCCGGATCTTGGTGACGGCAGGATCGGCAGAGCCTCCCGCCTAGCCGCGGGCTGACATACGGTGAATCGTCAACTCGCCCGCAGGAAACGCAGCTTTCAAACGAAGGACCGTAGCCTGCAGCCTGCAAGATTTTCATTTCGAACAGGTGGGTGACGATCTGCGGGTCCTTGCCCGACGATAAACCATCCAGGCAAGCTTTCAGTTGAGTGAACCAGAAGCTGCCCACCTCTTCATCCTGCAGCGTCTTGTCCAACAGCTCGCAGGCATACGAAGCGTAAGCCGCGAGAAATAGGTCCTCACGCAAAGAAAAGTGAGACTCAATCATCTCACCCTGGTTTAAGGTGCCCAAACCGCCGTTTTGGCGGAAGAACACATATTCTCCATGTGTAAAAGGCTGAGTCAGGGCCCCGTGGCGGCTCTTCACCTTCTTGGCGCCGCGCACCAGTACCCCGATTTTGCCGCTCGTTTCGGTACATAATGTAATAATTTTATTGCCTTCCCCATAATCCATGCTGCGGATGACGATTCCTTCCACCCTGTAGAGCATTTCGTTTCCCCCAAACTCGCCTCTCCCGCCAGATCCGTACTACTCGGCTTCTGCCTCTAGAATCAGCTCTTCGGCAGCCGCAGCCTCCTCCTCATACGCGCTGCTGGCTTCTTTATAAAGCAAGTAAGCATCGACATCTCCAGTCATCGCAAAATACTTCCACGAAAAATCTCGCATTCGTATTCACCCTTTCTTCGGAAATGACGCCTGCATCTACAAAGAATAGGATGTGCGCATGAACGGGATCTATGCGTTGCAATAACTCCCAGTATAAAGCTAGAACTAAACGTTACGCCTTAAGCGTCCTTATGGAACCCGAGGTCCTTCAAGATCCGTTCTTGGTTACGCCAGTCTTTCTTCACCTTCACCCATAACTCAAGAAAAATCTTCGATCCAAGCAGGTTCTCGATATCTTGCCGGGCCAGCTTACCTACTTCCTTCAGCAGCGCCCCCTGCTTGCCGATAATGATCCCCTTCTGGGAATCACGCTCGACGAAAATGACCGCGGAAATGTACACCACGCCGTTCTCCTGCACGCGCATATCTTCAATCGTGACAGCGATCGAGTGCGGCACTTCCTCGCGGGTGAGATGCAAGATTTTCTCACGGATCAGCTCGGCGCAGACAAATTGCTCCGGATGGTCCGTGACCTGATCCTCCGGATAATACTGCGGTCCTTCCGGCAGGTATTTGCCGATCTGCTCCAGCAGCCGGTTTACGTTGTTCCCCAGCATTGCGGAAATCGGCACGATTTCGCTGAATGGATAAAGCTTGCTGTACTCTTCAATCAACGGCAGCAGTTGCTCCGGCTCAACGCGGTCGATTTTGTTCAGCACCAGAATGACCGGCGTCCGTACATCCTTTAGCCGTTCGATGATAAAGCGGTCGCCGCCGCCCAATCCTTCTGCGGCATCAACGAGGAACAACACGGCCTCGACTTCGCCAAGCGTGTTGAGCGCCGTCGTATTCATATAGTCGCCAAGCTTGGATTGGCGTTTATGAATCCCCGGCGTATCCAGAAATACGATCTGCATCTCTTCCGAGGTATAGACGCCGTGGATTTTATTCCGCGTCGTTTGCGGTTTATCGGACATAATGGCGATCTTTTGCCCGATGATATGGTTCATCAGCGTGGATTTACCCACGTTTGGGCGTCCCACAATCGCCACAAAACCGGATTTGAATTTTGCTTTTGCCATATATTGAGTTCCTTTCGTGTGACCTGATCCGTTTTTCTGACGGGATCGGTCTGTGTTGGTTCTGTGAGTTCGTGTTGTGTGAGAATCTGTGGTGGTTCGCTTTGGTTTCGCGGTGTGCTGTGTCCCCTAGCGTTTGGTTCGGTTCATCGACCGTTTGGTTCGCGTTCCCGGTCCGTGTCTCCAACCGTTCGTAACGGAACGTAATGACCTTATTTGCCCATTTCCCGGCGATTTCCCGCTTTAACGGAACTCAGAGCCCTTATTCGGCACTCACGACGTCCATTTTCCGTGAAAAGTCCGAAATAACGCCTCCTGGTTCCGTTAGAATTCCAAATCGCCTCTATACAGCAAAATAACGTCTCTCAGTTCCATTAGAGATACTGCAAGGAGCGTTCGATCGCGGTTGGAGTAACGTCAGGATCGGAAAGCCCAGTTGAATCCAAGATTCAACGTCGAATCCGCATCAGCGCGCCGCTTCGTGAAGCCGCCTTTTTGAACTACTTCTGCTCCTCCAGATGGGAGGGGCCGAAGGCGTAGGGGAGCAACTCCCGTACCGTCGTCTGACGGATGTCGCCCTTCAGATTGCCCAGGATGACAGGCATGTCCGGCCCGCACAGCTCCAGCAGCACCTGGCGGCAGACCCCGCAAGGCGCAACCGGTTCCTCTGTGTCGGCAACCACGGCGATAGCTTGGAACGTCCCGGGTCGATGCCCATCGGCAATCGCCCGAAACATCGCGGTACGCTCCGCGCAGTTCCCAGGGGAGTAAGCCGCATTCTCGACATTGCAACCGTGGTGAACCTGTCCTTTGCTATCGAGCAGAGCTGCCCCAACGCCGAATCCCGAATACGGAATATAAGCCGCTTTGCGGGCTTCGATCGCTTCTTCCATCAATTGACCGTAATCCATAACCATATCATCTCCTTCAACCAAAGCAAAAATAAGTTACGGGCTCCAATCTTACAGCAGCCCCAGACAACGCATCAATGGCTCGTAAAAAATCAATATCCCGATCACTACGGCAAAAACCGCAGCGACCAGTACAGCCCCGGCTGCAGCATCCTTGGCGATCTTGCCAAGACGATGCCACTCAGGGGCTGCGAGATCTACAACGGCTTCAATCGCCGTATTCACGAGCTCAAGAGAAATAACCAAGGCGATGACGAGCAGCAATAAGGCTACGTCTCTCGCGGGAAGGGATAACGCAATCGCCGCGGCAATCACAATGACCGCCGCGACGCAATGGAACCGCACATGACGCTGAGTCCTTAGCGAAGTAGCGATTCCCTCCAACGCGTATCGAAAAGATGAACTCCAGCGGCGCGACGGCTTCATTAGCGAACAAGCCCCACCTCGGCGAGCGCCGCTTCTTGTTTGCCCATCATTTCCGCTTCGCTGACCGCGTCTTGATGATCGTAACCTAGCAGGTGCAGGAACCCGTGCACAAACAGAAATCCGATTTCCCGCTCCAGCGAATGACCGTACTCCTCACTTTGCGCTTTGGCCCGTTCCACGGAGATGATGATATCTCCAAGCATTTCGGTCATATCGTCCAGCTCTTCGTCTTCTTCCAGCTCATAGACGATTTCCGGCTCTTCCTCCAGCGATTCGTTCATCGCAAACGACAACACATCGGTCGGCCGGTCGATGCCGCGATAATCGCGGTTTAATTCGTGGATCGCCTCATCGTCCACGAACGTGAGCGCCACTTCGCCTTCCGTGATACCTTCCGCTTGTCCAGCGATCTGCAGCACCCGCTCCAAGAGATCGATCAGATCTTGACCGATCTCCATTTTATCCTGTTCATTGCTCCAAGCCAGCTGTAGGCCCATTTACGTTTTGCCCCCTGTCCTTCTCCTCGTTCTCTTTACTCTTCTTGACTTCCTCCGGATATTCAATCCGCGAATGGAAGATGCCCATTACCGTTTCCTTCAGCGTTTGGGCGATGATATCGAGCTCCCGCATCGTCAGATCACATTCGTTAAACTGGTGATCATCCAAGCGGCTCTTAATAATTTTCTCGATCATGGACTCAACCTGCTCCACCGTTGGTTTGCGCAGGGAGCGTACGGCCGCCTCAACACTGTCGGCAATCCCGACCACAGCGGCCTCCTTCGATTGAGCCTTAGGCCCCGGATAGCGGAAATCATCCTCCGTGAAATCCGGTTCAACGCCTTGTTCCTCCGCCAATCGCAGCGCCTTGTGGTAGAAATAATGCAAAAACGTCGTTCCATGATGCTGCTCGGCAATATCCCGGATCGGCTTCGGCAGCTTATATTCCTTTTGCATCTCCACCCCATCCCGGGCATGGGCGATAATAATCGATTTGCTTAACTTCGGATCGATAAAGTCGTGTGGATTTTCCATGTTGTTCTGATTTTCGATAAAATAGCTCGGCCGCTTCGTCTTCCCGATATCGTGATAATACGAACCGACGCGGCACAGCAGTCCGTTGGCACCAATCGCTTCGGCTGCCGCCTCCGACAGATTGCCCACCATTACACTGTGATGGTAAGTCCCCGGCGTTTCCGTCAACAGCTTGCGCAGCAGCGGGTGGTTGGGGTTCGACAGCTCCACCAGCTTAAGCGCCGAGAGGATGCCGAAGGTGACCTCGAAGAACGGCATCAAGCCGATGACCAAAATCGTTGTCAACAATCCCCCAGCAACGGAAAATCCAAGCGCATATAACGTGCTGGTTTGCGTCCAGTCCTGATTATCAATCAGCTGCAGGGCAAAGATCGACAGCGCGCCAAACAAGCAGATCATAATCCCCGCCTTGAGCAGTGTAGAGCGCTGGCTGGCCCGGTGAATCGCGAAAATCGCAGCAAACGAAGTCACCAAAGCAAAGAACCCAAACTGAAAATCAAACATTTCGCTTTGCCGCTGATTTAAAATGATGCTAGCCAGAACGCTAAACAAAAAGGAGCAGAGATAAGCGAGCGGCAAATCCAGTAACAGCGTAATCAGCATCGCACCGGTGGCAATCGGGGCTAAATACCCGATAAAAGCCTGCTGTTCACTCTGCAGAATGTTGATGACATGCATCGAAGCAATCGTGATAAAAATAATTAGCAGCAGCATAACGAACTGCGCGTTGTTGTATTTGAACCGGCTGGCGCCTTCCGATTGACGAATAAACATAATCAGCCCGGTCGCCATCAGCAAAGACAGCAAAACGAGCCCCAGTTGCGGTGAATAATCGACCTCATCCTTGAGAAGGCCGTTCTTCTCCAGCAGGGTGTACATTTCCTGGGTAATTCTTTCGCCCTTATGGACGAGCACATCCCCTTGCTTAATATATACCGTAGGTGTATTCTCGCGCGCTTCCACCTTCGCCGCCTTCGTTGCTTCTTCATCATAAAACTTATTAGCGGTGATGGACAGACGGGCAAGCTCCTGCACAACCTCGCGTGCAGTCCTTTTGCTTAGCGAGCTTGTGCTGACCATTTCCGCGACTTTTGCCCGTGCGGTTTGCGCTTCAACGATCGGATCCGCCGTCAGCCGGGCCACAATATCCGCAGCAACCGGCTTCATCGCGTTGATATCCTCTGCCGTTAAGCGAGGGATCTTGATAAACGTCTCTTCCGAAATGTGATATTGCTGTTCATCAATGCGCTGGGTCACTTCCTCAAACAAGGTCGCCGAATAAACGCTGGAATTCCGATTGTTCATGATGAAGTTCTGCACATAATCCTTAACGCGCTGCGGCAGCTCCTCGCGATAGATCTTAATCTTATCTTCTTCCGAAACCTGGTCGTCCTGGTTCAAGCGGAAGATCCGGTCAAGCATTTGCGCGACTAATGTTTCGTTGCGGAGCGGCAGGATAGTGTAGACCTGTCCCACCTTCTCGGCAGCCTCCTCCTGCGCTTTCAGCGTCGCCTTGGTATCGGGAATGTCCATCGGCGCCAAGATTTCCTTCTCGCTCGGCAAACCTACCGCAATGTCATACGTTTCGGGCAACAATTTGGGCGCCAAGCTGACGTAGAACATAACGACAAGCAGCGCGAACAGAACATAACGCACGCTGGTGCTATGCTTCCATCCTGCAAATCTGAATTGTAACGCGCTTTTCTTTTGCTGATCGTCATTTGTCATATTAGACAGCCCTCCTGAACATGGTAAACCCTAACAACGTCTGGGAAGCTTACCCTTGGTTTTCGGCAGCGCGGTCGTACGCCATAATAATCTTCTGGACCAGCGAATGACGAACGACGTCGGACTCGGCAAATTGGACGAATCCGATCTCTTCGATTCCGCTCAAAATCGCCTTCGCTTCGACCAAACCGGATTTCTTCCCTTTGGGAAGGTCGATTTGCGTCACGTCCCCGGTAATTACCATTTTAGAACCAAAGCCTAGCCGAGTCAGGAACATCTTCATTTGCTCCGGCGTCGTATTTTGGGCTTCGTCCAAAATAATAAAGGAATCATCCAGCGTCCGGCCCCGCATATAGGCAAGCGGCGCGATCTCGATTAACCCGCGCTCCAGCGCCTTAGCGGTCTGCTCCGGTCCCATAACATCGTACAATGCATCATACAGGGGACGCAGATAAGGATCCACCTTCTCCTGGAGATCCCCAGGCAAGAATCCCAGGCTTTCCCCTGCTTCGACCGCCGGACGAGTCAAAATAATCCGTTTGACCGAGCCTTCCTTGAGCGCGCTAATCGCGAGGACAACGGCCAAATACGTTTTGCCTGTCCCGGCAGGGCCGACGCCAAAGACGACGTCCCGTTTCTTAATCGTCGTAACGTAGTGCTTCTGCCCGATCGTCTTCACCCGAATCGGCTTGCCGCGATAAGTAATGGCAATTTCACCTTTATATAAATCAAGCAGCTGATCCGCGCGGAAATCCTTAGCCAAATCGACGGCATATAACACGTCCCGTTCGGTCAAGATATATCCGTTCCGAATCAGTTCTAGCAAAACTTCAAACAACTGCTCTACCTTCTCCGCCTCACGTTGTTCCCCGCGGATGGTAATTTCCGATTCTCGCAAAACAATGCTTGCTGGTAAATGCTGTTCAATTAATTTCAGGAACGAATCCTGAGGGCCAAACAAAGAGAGTCCTTCAGCCGCACTGTGAAGCGGTAATTTGATGTTCACCAGTTGTTCCGACAAATAGCCTCATTCTCCTTGATCTTGTACTATCGGCACTTCTTCCGAAATGTTCTGTTCTACTTCGAAATGCACTTTTATATAAACTTTACCATTGTCCGCCTTCTCATGCAAAATTTTTTGATCCAGAATGACGCTATCCGTGCCGTACTTCGCCAGAATATCGCGCTTCGCTCGCTCAATTCCCTCCTGTTTTGCTTGTTCCTCCGTCCGTTTCAGCTCAAGCTCCGTCGTTTCCATCACCTTCTCGGTCATCCAGCCAATCGGGAGCTTCCAACCGCGCCATGTCAACGGATCCTGATCGGTCATCGTCTCTGATTGTGCATAAGTCACTTTGCCATAACCGGTTAACTGAATCGCAGTATTGCCAAAATATAAATACCCCCGTTGCTTGCGCTCTCCCGTGTAAACCTTCTGCTTATATACCAGCGGTACCTGGATGTTATACTCGTGCCAGACAATACCGCGGATCTTCGCCACGGGCACGACCAGCTTGCCGCCTTGGAATCCCGACACCAGCACTTGTCCTTTCTTCACCCGATCGTTTTTCCTGACCTCCGGCTGACCTTTTTCCACATAAATATGTGTGATCACCGCGTCATGCTTGCTGATCAAATGGCTTGGGCTGACCAGTTTCTGGTCCTTTGGTTTGGTCGCCTCCACCACTTGGATCGTGATTTTTGTCCCCGTACGGGTAACCCCAACCCAGGACGTGCCCGGCAGCTTGCGGGTGAGTTCGGCAGACAGCTTGTCCTGCTCAGGCAAACGAAAAATCCATTGAAACGGATAAATGCCCTCTTGTCTAGCCGCTTGAAGAATATCTTGGGAGGCAATCTCCTTGTTCCCTACTACCTCGACATCCCAGACCAGCGAAGATAAGCAAAAAATCGCCGCAACAAATAAAGCGAATCCGGCGATAAACCCCTTCCTCTTCCATACGCGGCCTAACACAAACGGGAGCCCGGAGCGTCCCTGAACCGACATTCGGCAGCCTGTCCGTTTCAAGAGCGGCCGCAGCCGAAAGAAGTCGGGCAGCGCGATCTTCATGTTCATTTGCCCTCCGGGCAAGGGTTGGACATCCCAAATGTCGATGCCCTGGTGAGATATCTCATTCACAAGCTGTTCGATCGATCCTCCGCGGACCGTGATGGTAACGATGCCTCTCAGCTGGTTTAAGGCCGGTGATTTCACGCTTCATTCCCCCGTTCCACGATATTTAATGCCGAAGATCCGCCCTTCCACGACCACTTCTTCGGGCATGATGGCTTTAATAACCAAGCCGCTTCCCTCGACTTCCAGCGTTCCTTCACTCAGCGCCAAATGCAGCGCTTCGGGAGAGAAGTGGACCACGCCCCGATGATTTTCTATATACAGCTGCTGACCTCCAATTAAGGTGAGCCTCGGCAAATCGAATACAAGGTCACTGGGCAGGTCGAGCGCATCGACCGTCCATTTGCGAATTTTGCGGACAAACCGGCTCATATGAGACAATCCTCCTTCCCCTACTGTACAAATTATGCGGCCCTGCTTGGATTTATGAGAATGGAAAAGGAGAAGTAAAAGCCAAGGTTGCTTAGGCCGGCAACCTTGGCTTTCATGGGGGGGATATATAATCGGATAGGAGGCTACCCATGAATTGAGTAGCCGACCTTCCACACCGTACGTACCGTTCGGCATACGGCGGTTCAACCGCTTGACACGTTTGTCCTGGGTTTGCTTATCGCCCATGCCGGGCGCACATGAAAAAACACCTTCTACGAATACATCGTAAAAGGTGTTTGTCTCTCGAAGTTATGGCAAAAGCTGTTGAACCGTCTGGTTTACGAGCTTACCGTCTGCCCGGCCTTTTACCTTGGGCATCAGTGCACTCATCACTTTCCCGAGATCGGCTTTCGAAGAAGCACCGGTTTCCTGGATGGTCTGCTGTACAATGACTTTAATTTCTTCTTCGCTTAGCTGTTCGGGAAGGTACTCAGCAAGGATCTCCGCTTCCGCTTTCACTTGCTCGGCAAGATCGTCACGACCCGCTTTCTCAAATTCTTGGAGGGCATCTTTGCGCTGTTTGATTTCACGACTTAGGATATCAAGCACTTCATTATCGTTCAAAGTTCTTTTCAAATCTATCTCAAGATTCTTGATCGTAGCACGAACCATTCGAATGGTGGAGAGCTTGAACTTGTCTTGACTCTTCATCGCTTGCTTCATATCTTCGTTCAATCGCTCGCTAAGATTCATCGCTGATTAAATCCTCCTAAAACTTTCTCTTACGAGCAGCCTCGGACTTTTTCTTGCGCTTTACGCTTGGCTTTTCATAATGCTTACGTTTCTTCACCTCAGCCAATACTCCATCTTTCGCGATGGAACGTTTAAAGCGACGAAGTGCAGCATCAATTGTCTCGTTTTTGCGAACTTTAGTTTCAGACACCAGTTTTCCCTCCCTCCGACCAGACCGTCCAAGAGCATAACACGGTTCATCAAACTTCATTATAGGGGAAAGAGAAATAGGGTGTCAACCTGAGCACCGGCTTTTTTCTCTTCCAAATTCTAAAAGGAGTTTTAGAGCGCGTGAGAGCTAGAGGATTGCACCAACGCGCCCAGCTTGGCGCCTCCAATCAGATGGTAATGCAGATGCGCGACCGCTTGTCCGCTGTCGGGTCCGCAGTTGTTGATCAGCCGGTACCCGCTCTCTGCAACGCCTAGCTTCTTCGCGGTTTCTTGCGCAACACGGTGCATCTCGCCGATCAGAGCAAAATCTTCGGGAGCCACGTCATTCATGGAAGCGATATGCTTCTTAGGAATGATCAGCACATGTACCGGTGCAGCGGGTTGAATATCGTGGAAAACAAGAACGCGATCATCCTCATACACCTTGTTCGACGGGATCGTCCCCTCGACGATTTTACAAAACAAACAGTTGTCCATCGGAAAGCCTCCTAAACAGATTCTGTGATAGGTTTCATTTTACCGAAAATAGGCAAAAAAAAGAAGCACCCTGCCGCCTCACAGAATGAGTTGGCTTTACGCACGGACGTATTGGACGGAAAAAGCAACGACTCTTTCTGTCACCAATACGTCCGGCGGGGTGCTTGCAAATAGGATGTCGGCTAACTGTAGTATAACAGCAGGTTGATACTGTTACTGTGATGTACATCACCGGCGAATGAATATTTTAAATGAAATTACGCGTATCGTTGTTCCGTGCGATCTTATAGGCTGCCAGCAGGAAGAAAACCAGGGCAAACGCGGCAAGTACGGACAGGTTAAACCAGATTTGAGCAAAGCCTACGCCTTGCTGCAGCGTTTCAATCGACTGCAACACCCAGTGCTGCGGCATGAACTCGGAGATCCGCCGCACCGCTTCCGGCATGATCTCGCTTGGGAAGAAGCAGCCCGCGAGCAAGCAGGACGGCGTCACGATAATATTTTGCAGAGCGCTGGAGATGCCGCTGTTCTTAGAGAACACGACGATCACGAGCGACAGGCCGATCGATACGAGCGCAAACAGCATCAGAAGCAGCGCCATCCGCCCAAACGGAATCCCAGTATCGATGTGGAACACGACCTCCAGGAAAAACAGGGTGACCACAATCTGTACCGCCATCACCACGAAATTGACGATCAAGTTAGAAATCACAAAATGCTTGGCGTTGATCGGAGAGGAAATCACACGGAAGAAGGTGCGGTCCTCCCGGCTTTTCAGAATCAACTCCGACAAATTCACGGCTGACATCATCATCAGCATAATCAGGAAGCCAATCGTTTGATACGTCATCGCATGCTTTTGCTCTACAGAGCTGTCAGCCGACTGGACGGTGAACGTAATCCCGGATTGTTGATAATCTTCGTAAAGCTGGGCGAATTTCGCCTCGTCTCCCTGAGCCACCCGGCTTAGGGCTGCCAAATTCCCAGTGTAATTGTAGAGCATCGCTTTCATGTAAGCAGTGACCGTTGTGCCTTTGACCGATTGAATTCCGATATGGTCAGGCTCCCCGGCAAGGATGCTATCGGAGTAACCGACACCCAGGACCAAACCGCTGTCCAGCTGACCGGCGGCCAGTTGCTCGCGAAGCTCCGCCTCCGTCACTTCCGTCAACCGAATTTGATCCAGTCCTTCCAGAAACCGAATCGTATCCGTTGCAATTGGTTTATCCCCATCTTGATTCACTACGCCAACTCGCAGTCCGGCATCTCCCCCGTTGCCATAAATCATCAACGATAATAAGATTCCGGCCAGCGGCAGGGCTACATATAAAATAAGATTACTGCGTTTGCGGAATGTCTTCCGCAGCGTTTGGGACGTCAACCACCAAATATCCTTAATCATGTTACAGGCCCTCCTTGCGCCGCATCATCCAGGCTGCCGCTGCCAACAGCACGATACCTAAACTTAAATTTAAAGCTACGACCGGCCACATCGCCGAAACTTGATTGTTATAAATAATTTGCGTAATCGCTACGTTCGCCCATCGAACCGGTGACAAGTTGGCTGCCGCCGCCAGCGGACCAAGTTCCCCCATCGGAAAGTACGCTCCTCCTAAGAATGCCGCGACTTGAGTAAAAATCAAGATCACGCCTTGCGTCGCCGCCTCTTTCAGCACATAGCTTACTGCGAGACCCAGACTGACGGCCATGATTACTTCCGAGCTTAGCACTGCCATCACCGCGCCCGGATGCTCTCCCCAATAAGCATTAAAGGCAAATTTACTAAAGAGAATCAGGAGGATGACGCACAACAGGTTCGTCACCATGTTACCAAGTACTTTACCGGCGAAAATCTCACCCTTGGCAACCGGAGAGGCTGCTAGCCGCATGCTGGTCCCTTGGCGAATCTCCCCGGTAATCAGCCGGCTTGCAGATAGCGAGCTCCACAAAGCGATCATCGAGGTCATCGCCATCGCGTAATAATCGATGGAGCCCGGCTGACGGTCAGCTGCAATTGAAGTCTCTTTGATATATTCCCGCTGATTCGCCGCACCTGCTGCCAGCGCCCCTTCCGCCTGGCCGGGAGCGTTCTTCTCAATGGCCATGATCGCGTTGTATTGCTGGGCAAAGGCTGTCAGCATTCCTTGCACGACGTTGCCTTGAATCGGATCCCGGCCGCTTAAATAGAGCAACACACCTTGATCACTCAGTTCTACGTACTCATCGTAATGGTCGGCTTCAACCTCTTTCCGAGCGTCTGCGCCCGGAGCCAATTGCTCGAACGTTAATCCCATACCGGCCGTCTCTTGGGTAAACGCCTTGAAGGCTTGCGTTAAAGCCGGATTCTCACCGTTGTCCTTCACCAACACCCGAATATCCCCAATCTGGGCCGTACTCTCAAAGGCATTTGTCAGGGCAGTGCCTAGAATTAAGATCAGCACAATCGGAAAAGCGAGCATAAACACCAACGTCCAACGGTTGCGGACCTCCTGCTTAAGCTCCTTAAGTGCAATCGATAATGTATTCATTTCTCAAATCTCCTCCCAAAGCGATCGGTTTACGATCGCAGCCCTAGTCACGCAAGTTGCGTCCAGTCAGCGTCAAGAACACCGTTTCCAGATTTGGCTCCTGCTCCTCGACGGAACGAATGACCGCCCCGCCGTCGATCAGCTGCTTCAGGATGCCGCTCAAGTTATCCACCGACAGGTCGCTGTGTATGCGAATTTCGGATTCATGCGCCGTTACCGTCCTTACCCCTGGCAAGCGTCGGATTAGCCCCAAGAACGCCTCGCCATCCTGTTTCAGTTCAATGCGCACTTCCTTCATGTCGGTGATCGTGGCGATCAACTGCTCTTTCGTGCCGTCCGCGATAATTTTGCCATGATCGATAATGGCGATCCGGGAGCAGATTTCTTCAACTTCCTCCATGTAATGGCTCGTATAAATGATCGTGCAGCCCATTTCATTCAGCTTCCGGACGGAGGTGAGAATATAGTTACGCGACTGCGGATCAATGCCGACCGTAGGTTCATCCATGATGATCAGCTTTGGCCGATGCGCGATGGCACAAGCGATGTTCAGCCGCCGTTTCATCCCGCCGGAAAAGTTCTTTGGAAAGCTCTTCGCCTTATCCTCCAGACCGACAAAACGCAGCGCTTCCTCTACCCGTTCCTTCAGTTCCGTTCCCCGCAAGCCGTACAACCCGGCGAAGAACTTCACATTTTCGTAAGCGGTCATATCTTGGTAAATCGCCAAATCCTGCGGAACAATGCCTAGGTTCATTTTGGCGAAGCGGTTGTGCTTGCTGATGTCTTTATCCAAAATGCGGATCTCCCCGCTCGTCGGACGCAGCAGCGAAGCGGCCAGATTGATCGTTGTGCTTTTGCCGGCGCCGTTGGATCCAAGAAATCCGAAGATCTCCCCTTCCCGCACGGATAAGGACATATTGTCAACTGCGATAAAGTCGCCGAATTTTTTCGTGAGTCCGCGAATCTCTAAAACGTTCATTGCAACCTCTCCATTCTGCTTCGTTCTTGACCTTATTGTAGAAAAAAAGGATGCCCTTATGTCAGTGCATAAGTTCATCCTTTGCGCATGAGAAAATTCATATTGTCTTAGGGGCGGACCCATGCCAATGAAGTTCTTCATGATTCGGGAGGTGCGTAGGGAATTAAGGTGGTCACCTTGAATCCCTGCGTGCCGTCTGCGATCACCGTGCCGTTCACCGCAGCCGCGCGCTCTTCCATACCGATCAAGCCCATTCCTTTGACGATCTTGGCTTGTCCTCGGCCATTGTCCGTTACGACGGCTTGAATCCATTTGCCGAGAACCCGCACTTCGACCTGTACGGAGGTAGCTCCACTGTATTTGGCCGTATTGGTCAGCGCCTCCGTCACGTTGTCATAAATGATTTTCCAATAAAGCGGTGTAATCTTCTCCAGATCTCCGCTATGGACGACCAGGGTCTGCAGTCCGGAACGGTTGCCAAAGGCTTCTACGGCGCTTTTTAACCGATGGATCCCTAACTGCTCCACCGGAGGCTTCATGTTCTTCAGCGTTTGCCGGATACGTTCAATCGATTCCTGGGCAATGCCAATCGCATTCTGCAGCAGCTTCTCCGCCCCTGGCGGGTCGGTATGCAGCACACGCTTGGCGGCCTCCATCTGGATCAGCGCCCCAGTCATGGAGTGGCCAACGCCATCATGAATTTCCTGGGAGAGACGGTTTCGTTCTTCCAGCTTATACGTGTATTCCGAAGCCCGAATGAAGTCCTCATTGTCGTTCAGCCGCTTCCGCAGCTTATCCTGAGTCAAACGCAGCTTGTCGAGCTGCTCCTCCTGCCGGCTTAACCTCATCAGCAGGCGGCGGACATGATGCCTGTTAAGCAAGCTGATGATCACGATAAACGCGTATACCGCTGCCAGCGTCCCTTTCAGGAAGAGCAGCGGTACTGCAAGCAGCGCCGCAGCAACGATGAGCGTGCTCTTTCCCTTTGCCATTTCATAGGTGGTTGGCGGCAGCAGCAGCACGAACTCGGGAGAGACGTAAACCGCGCAACAGGCGCAGTAGATCAGCATCGCTCCGTACAGCGCATTTCGATACGCCAATTTGGGAAGCAGAAGCGCCGTGAGGTCCAAGGCCAAATAAAGTAAAACGATCAAGATCAGCCAGGGGGACGGGGAAGCTTCCCTCGCATAGATCAAAGCAATGGCCAGGCCCAGCACGAGCCACTTGTTGCCGATGCTCCACCGTTCCATAAGCTAGCGGACCCTCCCGGTCAAGTAATAAATGGCGATTTGCGTGCGGTGCTCCAGCCCGGTTTTGTTCAGGATCGAGGTGATGTAGTTGGCTACGGTTCCCTCTGATATAAAAATTTCCTTCGCGATTTCCTTGTTGGACAAGCCCTTGGCAATTCGGGACATGACCTCCAGCTCCCGTTCGGTGAACCGCTCCAGATCGCTTGGCGACAGGCCGGTGCCTACCGGAGTTGAAGCTGCAGCAGGAGTCACCGACGATGCAGTCGCATTCGCTTGCGCGCTCACCGATTCCGGCGGAGGCGGCACCTCCGCTTCCTCCGAAGCTCCGCCAGAGGCAAGCGTCTGCTTGAGCTTGTCCAGCACCACGTCCTGCAAGACGTTGTGGCCGTAATACACGCTTTTGATCGCGTCGCGAATGCGTTCCGGGTCGTTATTTTTCAGCAAATATCCTTTCGCGCCAAAACGGATCGCGTCCATGACGTATTCATCGTCGTCGAAGGTGGTCAGGATCAGCGGCTTCGCCAGCCCTTCCTCCGTCAGCAGCCGGGTCGCTTCCACCCCGTTCATATTTGGCATCCGCACGTCCAGCAACGCAATGTCTACCGGGTTGGACCGGCAGTACTCGACCGCCTTTTGTCCGTCCTCCACGGTCTCCGCCACCTCGAATTCCTCAAAGCTGTTTAAAATAATTCGCATTCCCTCACGGATAAACGAGTTGTCGTCTGCGATCAGCACCCGTATCTTCATACCGCTCCTCCGTTTCGTCTCCTTACTCGGCGGCGTTGCCACAAGGCCCGCCTTGCGCTTTCTTTCTAAATTTGTGAAGGCTACAGCCGTTCCAGCTTAATCCGGGAACCGGCCCCGCCGCTTTCCGACGGAATCACCACCAGCTTGCGGGCCAACCGGGTCTGCAACTCGGCAACGTGGCTGATAATCCCCACCGAGAGATGGTCGTGATGCAGGTGCTCCAGTGAGGTGATGACCGTATCCAACAGCTCGGGATCCAGCGTCCCAAAGCCTTCGTCCAGGAAAAAGAATTGCAGCGGATATTGGCCGCGAAGCTGAATCTGCGCTGACAAGGCCAGCGCCAGCGCCAGGGAAGCCAGGAAGGTCTCCCCGCCGGACAACGTCGCCACCGGGCGCTTCACGCCGCCGCTCGCATCGTCGCGGATGACAAAGCCGCCGCCGGAGTCGGTCTCCAGCGCATACCGCTGCTTCGTCAGGAACCGCAGACGTTGGGAAGCCGCATGGCTGACATTCATCAGCTGCTCCTCCGCGACATACTCAACGAACGCGTTCCCGCGCAGCGCTGATTGCAGCTTGGCGAGCAAGCCGGCTTCATGCTCCAGCTGGCTGCGGACCTGCTCCAGCTCCTGCCAGCGGACATGGCGAACCTGCAGGTCCTCCCAGTCCCGCTCGGCCCGGGCTTTTTGCTGCAAGGCCGCTTCATCTTGCTCTTTCGCCGCGGCGAATGCCGCTCTACTTTGCTGCCATTCCTCGTCGCTGACCGTTTGTCCCGACAGCTTGGCGTCCAGCTCACTTAGGCTAATCACGAGCTCCTGCTCCCGGCTGCGGTGTTGCTGCACCGTCTCCGCGATCGATTCCGCTTCTCCCGGGGCAAGCAGGTTATTCAATACGGAAGCTTCCTCCTCAAAAGGCGACGCCTCCAGCGCTTGAAGCCAGCGGGCCGCAAGCTCCGCCTCCTGCTCCCGGGCCGATGCGGCCGCTTGAGCAGCCAGCGCTTCCGCTTTGGCGAGCTCATGGCTTCGGGCCGCTGTTTCCGTCTGCATCGCTCGGCTGCGCTCCGCCTGCTCACGAAGGGCCGCCAGCTTCTCCCGTGCTTCGGTTAGCAGCTCATCAACCGGACGTTCCCCGGCCACGGCGTGCAATCTCTCCTGTTTCTCCCGCAGGAGATCCTGTTTCCCCTGCTCCTGTACTTCCCATTGGACCAGCGTTTTGTCCAGCTCGATCATTTCGCCGGTCAATGCCTGCAGCTTGGCCATTTTCTCCTCGATAAACGGCACGCTGACGGCCAGCCGGCCCCGCAAATCTTCGGCCAGCCGATCCTTGGCGGCATACGTCTCCATTTGCCGGGCGGCTTCCTCTGGCGAGAGGTCCGGGTAAAGCTCGGCCCACTCGCGCTGCTTGGCCGCGAGGGCCTCGCGGTGCTGCGCGCTGCGGGCGGCCGCCTGCTTCAGCTGGCCGGAGGCCGCGGCTTCCGCCGCTTCGGCGGCGGCACGCTGCGGCTGCAAGGCCGCCAGCGCGCTTTGCGCTGCGCGGCCGTCCCGCTGCAGCGCCTCCAGCCGGCGGCGGCAAGCGGCGTGCCGCTCGGCCAGCGCCGCGGCCTGGCGCTGCAGGGCCGCGAGGCCGGCGGGCGCGGCTGCGTGCGGCGCGGCGAGCGCAGCCGCTGTGGCGGCGGCTTCGGCGCTGGCGGCGGCTTCGCCCGCAGCAAGCGCGCCTGGCGCAGAAGCAGGCTCGCCGCTGTAGCCGAAGGCGCCGTCCTGGGCCAGCGCCTGCAGCAGCGCGCTGCACACGTCGCGGTCGCGGGCGACGGCGAACTGCAGCTCGCGGGCCTCCGCGATCAGGGCGGCGAGCGTCTCAAGCTCCGCCTCCCCGCCGGCGCCCCCGTCGTCATCGCCCTCGGCCGGAGCCGGATGATGCGCGGAGCCGCACACCGGGCACGGTTCGCCGCTGTGTAGCTGCTCGGCTAACCGTGCCGCCCACAGATGACGTTCACGGGCTTTCAGCGCCTGACGCAGCGAGTGTTCGTATCCGGTGAGCTCAGCAGCATGTTGCTGCAGCTCCTTCTCCACTGCCGTCAGCTCCAAAGCGGTTTCCGCGAGCTGTCCGGCAAGCGCTTGGCCGGATTGCTGTACCTCGGCAATCTCCCTCGCGATTTGCTCCAGCTTGCCTGCAGCCTGCTGCAAGCTCGTACGCGCAGCCGCTTCCTCGGTCTCCGCTTGCGCAAGCTGCTCCTGCAACGCGGCCAGCTGCTGGGCCAGCCGTACGGCAGCTTGCGCTTGATGACGCTCCTCGGCCTTAACTTCCGTGTCCTTCAGCTGCTGCTCCAGCTCGCGCTGGCGCGTCTGCGCCTTGGCCAGCAGCTGCTCCTCCTTCGCCGTCTGCTCGGCGAGGTGCTGCTTACGCTGCGCGCCCTCCGCGCGCTGCGCCGCGAGCCGCTGCAGCTCGGCGCTAAGGCGCGCGGCCTCATCCTGCAGGCTGCGCGCCTGCTCCAGCTGCTCGAGCCGCACGAGCAGCGCCGGCTCCTCGCGGCCGAGCGCCGCCGCTGCGGCTTCGGCAGCCGCGCCGGCCTCGGCGGCCGCCGCAGCCGCGGCCCGGGCGGCCTGCTCGGCCTCGGCCGCGGCTAGCGCGCGAGCGGCGGCGGCGCGCTGCGCCTCTTGCCAGGCCGTCAGCACCGGCCTGAGCGCCTCGGCGGCGCTCCCGCGCGCCAGCTTCGCCTCCAGCGCGGCGATCTCGCCGCCTTGCGCGCGCAGCGCCTCCAGCTGCGCCGCACGCTCGGCGCGCTCCACCGCCAGCTCGCGCACTTTGGCGAGCTGGTCGTAGCGCTGCTGCTCGCGCAGCAGCTCGCGGCGCCGCTGGGCGGCGAGCGCTGCGGCTTCGCGCACCGCTGCCGCCGCTTGCTCCAGCGCCTCGGCGGAGGCATTGCCGAGCCCTTGCTGCTCGGCAGCGACCTCAGCGCGGCGCTGCTCGTTCGCTCTGACCTTGCGGGTCAGCTTCTGCCCGAGCAGGTCGCCGTATTTCTCCAAGTGGAACAGGCGCTGCAGCATCGCCCGTCGGTCCGCCCCCTTCAGGGACAAAAACTCGGCGAATTTCCCCTGCGGCAATACGACCGCGCGGGTGAAATCGTCCATCTTAAGGCCCAGCTTCTGTTCCACGCAGCGCGTCACGTCAGCGAGCTTATCGGCGATCACTTTTTCCTCATCATCCGGCAGAATTTCGATAAACCGGCTGATCGTATTGCTGACCGACAGCTCGCCCTGGCGCTTAAACCGCCGCTCCACCCGGTAACGCTCCGTCCCGGCAGCAGAGGTCAACTCGAACGTAAACGCGACGAACAGCGCGTCTTCCAAATGGTTCATAATCCCTTGGGTTCCGCCGGATGCACGGCCGACCTTGCCATAAAGGGCCAGCGTGATCGCATCCAGAATCGTCGACTTCCCGCTGCCTGTCGGCCCAAAAATGCCAAACAACCCTGTCTCGCACAGCTCGGTAAAATCGATCGTCTGCATCTCACGGTAGCTTTGCAGCCCGGCTAATTTCAGCGTAATCGGCTTCATCGGCTTACTCCCTCCATCGCTCCATCCGCATCCGCACCTTCGTCCTCTTCTTCGGAGACGAGCGACATAAACAGCTCGACCAACTCGGCCTCCGGCTCGGCTCCGCCGGTTTGCCGCTGATAAAACTTGCGGAACAGCTCATGCACCGGCACACTCTCCCGGGAGGCCAGCTCCTCCTGCAGCTCCCGTCCCGGATATACCGGCCGGATATGGACGATCCCGTCATGGGCTTTGCGCAGCGCCTGGATGTCGCCCAGCGACATCGCTTCGCTCAGACTGATTTCGAGGTCGATAAACGCATTCGCGTCCCTCCCCTCCTCCAGCCAGCGGTACGCTTCTGCCAGTCCGCCCCGGCAGCTCCAGCGCACCAGCGGCCGCCCGCTGCTCAGGTACAGCTCCTCCAAGATCGGCTCCTTCCCGGGCGCCACGTCCAGGAGCATCACCGATTTGGCTTGTCCTGCCTCAGAAAAAGAATACGCCAGCGGCGACCCGCTATACCGGGTCAATCCGCCTCCCTTCACCGCCTGCGGCCGATGCAGGTGGCCCAGCGCCGTATATTGCGCGCCGATGTCCAGCGCCGACGGGTCCACGGTATATGCGCCGCCAACCTGAATCGGCCGTTCAGAGTCAGACTCCACGCCGCCAAGCACATAGATATGGCTCATCGCGAGGTTCACCGTGTCCGGGCGAAACGCACCGGCCAGCTGGCGCATCAGCAGCCCTACCTTGGCGCTGTAGGCAAGCCGCAGCTCGGATTCATCCGCGTCGCCGGCCAGCAGCTCGGACAGCCGGGCTTCGGAAGGATAGGGCAGCGCGGCGATGACCGCCGTCTCCCCGGTGCGCGGCACGGGAACGGTGATCGCCTCCGGCACCGGCAGCCCCACCAGCGAAATGCCCCGGCGCGCAACCAGCGGCGATACCGCGGCCACCCGCTCCGGCTGGTCATGGTTCCCGGCGATCACCGCCAGATGACAGCCGGTCTCCGTCAGCCGCGCCGCCGCCTCATAGAACATCGCTTCCGCCGCAGCCGGCGGGTTCACACTGTCATAGACGTCGCCCGCCATCAGGACGAGATCAACCTGCTGCTCCTTAACCATCTGCACCAGCTCGTCCAGAAACGCCTCCTGCTCTGCGAGCCGGCTGCGTCCCTCCAGCGTGCGCCCCAAATGCCAATCGCCCGTATGTAAAATGCGCATCCGTTTCTCCCCCTTGATTCCGGCCAAGTACGCCGGCGTTCAAAACATCCCTTTTTTCATAAAGCCGTAAAACCTGCAATTCTATCCATACTCATTTTAGATTACAGTCTCACCGCTTGGCCGCCGTCGAAGAAATACAACCACTTCTCATCCACGGTCGAACCGGTGATCTCCTCAACCGCCTTGGCGTACAGCTCCAGCTGGAACCGGTACGATTCCGCCAGGGCCGCAGCGCCGCCGCGATGCTCCAGCACCCGGTCGCTTTTGTAATCGAGCAGGTACACTTTGCCGCCTGCAGCGAACAGGCAGTCCACGATCCCCTGGATCAGCACCGTTTCCCCATCCAGCTCCCGGATTGCGTCGCCTGCTGTGCCGTCTTGCATGGCTTCCAAGCCCCCCAGCTGCGGCGAGGCTTCCGCTGCAGGCAGCCCGTAGCTGAACGGCATCTCACGTTTCAACCAGTCCGCCTGCCGCAGCAGTTCGCCAAGCGGGCTCTGCAGCAATCTGGCGATGCTATCCACCTCGATGGCCGCAGCCTGCTCAGCGGTCATAATCTTCCGCTCGATCAACCGGGCGAGCGTCGCTTGGACGACCGCGATTCCCGGCTCTGCGTCAAACGGCAGATGCTGCATCAGCGTATGGTAGGCCACCCCGCGTTCGGTTGGGGTCAGCTTGCGCTGCTCCATGAACCGTGGCCGCCGCAGATGCAGCTTGAAATCCGGCTGCTCTTCCGCCTCCGCCTGCTCCCGCTCGCGCAATAGCTCCGCTTCGGCGAAGACGTCGCGCACCGGCTCCTCCTGCAGCATCAGCAGCGCCTTCATCTCCGTCACCGAGGTTTTGGCCGCGATTCGGCTTGCTGCCGCATAAGGATACGTCCAGCTGAGCCGGGACTCCACCATAGCTCTCATCTCAGCGGCCTCGGTACCGTCCGCATCCTCTGCAAGGACCGCTGTCGGCTGCCCGGACAGCAGCGCCTTGATTTGCGCCGTGTCCACCGCCGCAGCCTCTGCAGTTGCTGCCGCTTCTGTTTCCGCTCCTCCGTTCTGTCCCGCCGAGCGGGCGGAAAGAAACGCGATGTGCCAGTCAGAAGGGCTGTCCGCTAACACGGCAGGGCCAACCTCCGGCAGCCCGGCAAACTGTCGCAGCTCGCGCGCGCTTGGATGGCGAATCAACGCCGGGCCGATCCAGTCGAGATAGCAGCGGCCGCGCGCCAGCAAGTAATCTGGCAGCTGCTGTTCACTTGCCTCAAGTGCACCGCCCCAAGCTTCGACGGACTTGGTGAGATTTTTGACCGAGGAGACGAGCACGAGCTTGTCCTTCGGGCGGGTGAGCGCCACGTACAAGACGCGCATCTCCTCCGCCAGCAGCTCCATTTGCGCCCGCCGCCGGATCGCCAGGTTCGGCAGCGTCGGGTAGCTGACGCGCGTGTTCGCGTCGACGTACTTCGGACCAAAACCCAGCTCCTTATGCATCAGAAACGGCGCGTTCAGATCCTGCCGGTTAAATTGCTTGGACAGTCCGGCGACGAACACAACTGGAAACTCCAAGCCTTTACTCTTGTGGATCGTCATGATCCGAACGCCGTCGCCCTGTTCCCCGGCATCCCCCGGAGCTCCAAGGTCTCCGCCGTTCTCGCGCAACCGTGTGACGTAACGCAAGAAGCGGAACAACCCGGGCGCAGAAGACGATACCTCGTATTGTCTCGCCCGATCCAGCAGCGCCTGCAGGTTGCTCTGACGCTGGGTTCCGCCCGGCAAGCCGCCAACCCATTCCAGATAACCGGTTTCCCGGTAAATCTCTCGGATCAGGTCGCCCAGCTGTCCAACCCGCGCCATGCTCCGCCAAGCTTCCAGCTGCCGTAAGAAAGCCTGCAGCTTCAGCGCCAAAGCATCATTGGCCGAAGGTTCAATTTGCCCCGTCTCCGGGTGATACACCGAGGCTTCCCCGGCGTCGCCTCCCCTGCTGTCGCTCAAAGCCGACTCCGCATTCCCTGCGGCTGCCCGTGCGAGCACCGCCTCATAGTAACGGCCGCTTGGAGAAGCAAGGCGAATGTCCGCCAGCTCCTCCTCGGAGAAATCGTACAGCGGAGAACGCAGCACCGCCGCCAGCGGAATATCCTGCAGCGGATTATCGATCACCTGCAGGAGCGACAGCATCGTCTCGACCTCGGACGCCTGAAAATACCCCTGGCTCAGTTCCCCGTACGCCGGGATTCCTTCCATCCGAAGCTCCTCGATCATCGCCGGCGCCCAGGTCAGCGTTGAGCGCAGCAAAATCACCATGTCCCGGAAAGCGACCGGGCGCATCGCCTGCAGCTGTTTGTCGTAGATGCGCAGCGGTTCGCCGCCTTCGCCCAGCATGCCGCGAATGCGGGCCGCGATCGCACGGGCTTCCAGCCGCACCGCTTCAATCAGCGCCGCCTCATCTTCCTCATCCCCGCCGTCGCCGTCCGTCCATTCGTTGTCCCCGCGTTCGGACGAATCTGAACCGCCGCTTGAGCCGTTGTCGCGATCGATCAGCAAGAGCTCGGGCCGATAATCCTCCGCCCCCTCCGGCGGAAAACCTTCTCCATACACCAGTTCCGCTCGTGTATCGTACGAAATTTCCGCCACGCTTTCGTTCATGATTTGCCGGAACAGCAAATTCACCGCATCAACGACCTCACGCCGGCTGCGGAAGTTCCGCGCTAAATCGATGCGCAGCCCGGCTCCGTCAAAATCGTCGCCATAGGTCCGATATTTCTCCAGGAACAGCCCCGGTTCAGCCAAGCGGAAACGATAGATGCTCTGCTTCACGTCGCCGACCATAAACCGGTTGCCCGGGTTCTCCCGGGAGATCAACCGTACGATCGTTTCCTGCACCGTATTGGTGTCCTGATATTCGTCCAGCAGCACCTCATCGAATTGCCGGCGGTATTCCAAGGCAGCATCGGACGGCCGAAGCTCGCCCGGCTCCGAATCCGGATGCCGCAGGATCTGCAAGCAATAATGCTCCAGGTCGGAGAAATCGAGCCAGCCCTTGGACACTTTTTGCAGCCGGTAACGTTCCCCAAATTCGCTTACGAGCTCGGACAACGCGCCAAGCAGCGGAGCCATGTCATGCATCTCCCGCAAAAACGCCTCCGGCGGCCGGCCATAGAGTTGCGTGCGCAAATCGGTCACCGTCTTCTTCGCTTCCTCCCGCAGCGCCTTAACCCGCTCCTGCACCTCCGGATCGGTCTGGTCTTTCTTGACCGGCTTCAGCTTGCCGAAGTTCACAGCCTGAAAGGCGTCATACAACGAAGCCCAAGCTCCGCCTGCCACCGCTTCCTGCAGCGAGCGGACCACGTTCAGATCGTCCTCCAGCGTGACGGCGTACGGCTCCGGCCCTCCTGGAGACAACGCCAGCGCCTTCGCTTGAGTCAGCAAGCTGATCGCGCCTCCCAGCGCCAACTTCGTATCGGCCAATAGGCTTTGGACCCATGCGCTCTTCTCTAAGGCATCGAGATCCGGAGCCATAAAAGCTGAGGATGCTTCCTGAAGCCAATGATCCGGCCAAGGATGGCTGCGCGAGAAGTCGTAAAGCCGCTGCACCAGCGTAAAGACCGCCGTATCGCTGCGCTCTCCGCCAAACAGATCTACCAGCTTCAAAAACGGGCTGTCCTCCGGTTCGCTGCCGTATTTGTCCTCAAGCAGCTCCTCCAGCACCTCTTGACGCAGCAGCGCCGTCTCGCTTTCCGAGGCGATCCGAAAGCCCGGATCTAACGGGATCAGCGTGTAATAGCGTTGGATCACTTCCATACAAAACGAGTGGAGCGTCGTGATCGAAGCACGCCCCAACATGGCCAACTGATGGTTTAGGTACTCGTTGCCCGGGTCCTTGGCCAGTTCCTTCTCCAGCGCTTCCGTGATCCGCCCCCGCATCTCCGCGGCGGCGGCTTTGGTGAACGTGGCCACCAGCAGCCGGTCCACGCTCAGCGGTTGTTCGCGGTCCGTCAGCTTGCGGATAATCCGCTCGACGAGCACCGCCGTCTTGCCGGACCCGGCGGCCGCCGCCACCAGCATGTCGCCGCCGGACAGAGCGATCGCCCGCCATTGGTCGTCGCTCCAATAACTGCCGGCCGGTTTGGGTTTCATCGGGATGGTCATGAAGGATTCGCCTCCTTTCCGCGCTCCTGTCCAAGGAGCTGCCAAATTTCGTTTTTGCCCGGTTTGCCGAGGACGTGGTATGCATTGCCGTCCAGCGCTTCCTCAAAGCGGCACACCGGTTTGTAGGGACAAAACGTACAAGCCGTTTCCAGCCCAAGCCGATATGGGGCAATCTGCACGTCACCGTCGGTGATGCGCGTGCCGATCTCCGTAATCGTCCGCCGCACAGAACCCAGCAGCGTATCCCACTGCTCCGGCGTCGCAACCGAGGCGCTGCTATAAAAGCCGCCGTCCGCCTTGATCGCCACCGGGATGATATCGGAATAGCCTTTTTCCAGCTGAGCGTCCATCTTCGCGATCACATCCCGGTCTGCCAGCAGCAGGCCCTTCATCTTGAATCGCTTTAACAGCTCCTGCTGCGCCTGCTCCGCGCTCATGCCGTTGCTGCTCTGCAGCAGCGGGTTATGCACGTGGAAATACAGCGTGCCCGCAGGGAGCGCAGGCTGGCCAAGCCAGGCTTCCGCCGAGGACAACAAGACGTCCAGATACGTGAGCATTTGCAGCGATAAGCCGTAATACACCTCATGCAGCTTCAGGTCGGTCTGGCTTGACTTGTAGTCGATGACCCGCAAGAGCAGGCCTTGCTCCCCTTCCGCCATGTCCACACGATCAATCCGGCCGACAATTTCCATAACGCAGCCGTTCGGTAACTCAAACGTCAGCGGAGGCAAGGGCCGCCCTGGTCCAAAATCCAACTCCAGTCCAACCGGTTCAAAGCTGCCCCGGCGCGCTTGCTCGCCAAGGATCAACGAAGCACGGCCGACGATAGCTTTCAGCTTGCGGGAAATATAACCGTAGCGCTTGGAGCTTAACAGGATTTCTCCCTGCAGCTTGGGCGCCAGTTCATCAACGGCCGAATTGGCCGCCTGAATCGCCTCCTCCGGCGTGAGGCTCCCCCAGCTGCGGTTTTGCGCCTTAAAAGTGATCGCCATCTGACTGAGCGCAGCGTGAAACAACTGTCCGATGTCCGGCGCTTGCAGCCGGTAAAGCTGGCGTTCCTTCAGCTTCAGCCCATGCGAAGCGAAGTGCGCAAACGGACAAGCCGAGAACTGCTCCATTCGCGACACGCTTGTCCGCAGCCGCTTGCCGTAAAGCCGTCGGCTCGTTGCCGGCGTCAAACCGCGCACCCGGTTACGATAATCCAGTGAGGTCAGCAGGCGCGCCGCTTTGCTCTCCCATTCCGGCCGGGTCTTGTACCATTCCAGCACACGCCACCATAGCGGTGAAATGGACTCTCCCGCCTTCCACAGCCGCAGCTGGCCGATTAAGGCGTTCAGCGCCGGGCCCGGACGGGAGACGAATTCAAGCTGCGACGCCATCGGATCGGCAGAACTGCTTGCAGGTCCTGGTGTTAACAGCAGCGGCCGCTCCGTTAGTCCCGGGAAAATCCGCTTCACATGCCGGATCACCTCCGACGGCAAAAGCGCACCGCCCTCTCCGTCGGCAGCAGGGTAGCTCAACCACAGAGAACGGCTTGCCCCAGACAACGCTTCGTAAATGAGGAAGCGCTCATCCAGCAGCTTGCGGGCCAGCCCCGGAGCCAGCTCCAAGCCAAGCTCCGCCAGTCGCTCCCGCTCCTGCTCGCTGAGCACACCCTCCTCCTGCAGATTGGCCGGCATGATCCCTTCGTTGATGCCAAGCAGGAACAGATGCTTGACTTGCCCCGAACGCGTCCGCTCCGTACTCCCGATCAGCACCTGGTCGAGCGAAGGCGGCACAAGCGACACCTTCAGCTCCTTGAGCCCGGTCTCCAGCACGCCGGCAAACAGCTCCAGCTCCAAAGGCTCGTCCCCCATCATTTCCACGATCTGGTCGAGCACGTCCAATACCGCGCTCCATAGTTGGCGATGCTCCATCGCCTGACGCGGCTTGCCTTCGCGCACCATCCGATGCGCCAGCACATCCAGACGCTGGGCGGCCTCCACCCGCTCCAGCAGATGGAATACTGCGGCACACATGTCTGCCGCGTTCTTCGCCTTGCGGATCTCTTTCTCAAACGCTGACAAAGGGCCGGCGACCGCAGCGCGGCACCGCTCCAGCAGCTGCAGCTGCTCCATGGCTTTAACGGATGCCGCCGTTTGATCCTCCTGCTCCAGCGACAGGCTTGGCGCCGACTTCCAAGGACGGCCGTCAAACCAACGGTAACCTTGAATCCCGCTCGCCAGAGCATAATTCTCCAGCACATCCATATGCTCGCGCGTCAGGCTGCCGTCCAGCGGCAGAAGAAATTCGCTTTTCACGCAGCGAAATACGTCTTCGTATCTCCAAAACCCGAGTACCACGTCCAACGCGGCCCGGATAAATTCGATCATCGGGTGATACAGCATACTTGCTTTCTGGTCAAGAAAATAAGGGATCCCGTATGCTTCCATCGTCGGAGCAAGCAGTTCTTCATAATCCCCTAAGTTGCGCACCAGCAGCGCCATGTCCCGCCAACGCACGCCTTCTTCCCTGGCGAGGCGAACCATCTCGCGCGCCGCGCCTTCAACCTCAGCCCGCCGGCTGGCAGCCCGGTGCAAAGATAGGGCCTGTTCCAAATCTTGAGGCGGCTCGGACTTCGGCCACGGCGAACGCCGCTCGTACGCAGACTCCAGGTACGAAAGCGTCTCGCTCTCCCGAAACCGCGGAAACGGACGGGCCTCCAACAGCTCTGCCGGCAGAACTTCAATTCCCTCTTCTGCGGCCAGTCGGCTCAGCTTAACGAAGGCGGATGCAGGGGTATAAAACAGGTTTAGTTCATGCGGCAGATTTCCATTGCTGTATACCCGGTCCAACGTCAGCGAGACGGTGACGGAAGCCGCCGTCTTCAGCAGTGCGAGGATCGCTGTATATTCCTGCGGCGTAAACGTATGAAACCCGTCAATCCAAATTTCCGCCCCGCGCAAATAAGCCGACTTGCTAGCCCCCTGCGCCAGCTTGACGACATGGTCCTCGTTGTCGATGTACAAGCGGGACAGCTCTTCGTCATACTCCGCAAACAAAAGGCTAAGATCGTGCATTTTATCCTTTAATAAAGGGGATTCCCCTTCGGTCTGCTCCAGGAGTTGATAATGCTCCCGCAGAGCTGAGAAATCCACGTTGTATTTCTTCATTTCCGTGTATAGTCCGGCTATCCGGTCAATTAATCCGAGCTGGTCTCCGCCGTGTCCAAACAGCTTCAACTCGCCTTTGCGGCGGCGCATGAGCTTATATAGCAGCATTTTTTTGCCTTCATCATCGATCGGCACCAGCGCCGCACCGCCGGTTTCCTGCATGACGCGCAGCGCCAAACGGCGAAAGCCAAGCACCTGGGTGCGTACCGTACCGCGCAAGCCCGGGGCCGTGGCGATCCGCTGCTCGATCTGAAACGTGCCTTGCTCCGGGGTTAAAATAATCAGCGGCGGACCGATCGGCTGCTCGCGCAGCTTGGCGGTCACCCGGTCGAGAATGAGGCTGGTTTTGCCGCTGCCGGAGCGGCCGAGTATGAACTGTAAAGACATGGAAGTACCTCCTACGACGGACAATTCGTTAAGTTCCAGTATAGCATAAATACGATCAAACATTCGTATCTTCTTCAAGCATAAGAAAAACGTCAATCGACGTACATTCAATGTAGACAGACCGCGTTTAGCGGAAGTTTTTCTTGCGATATCAGGATGTCAATCCCCCGAAGCTTATACTTTCTGATACCTTAAAAAAGCCCCGTACCGCGAAAGCTCGCGAAACGAGGCTGTTTATCCGTTATATCCAATTTTACAACGCGTGTTTGCTGCGCACTTCGAAAATGGCAAATTTCAGGTAATGTCCTTCGTCCACCCCAAGGATTTGCGGATGATCCTTGCCGGCTGCCCGCCATTCCACAAGGCGCAGCACTTTGCCTGCATCCTCCGCGGCCTCGAGGATCGTCTCCAGGAACAGATCCGGTCGCATATGGTAGGAACAGCTGGCCGTTACCAGATAGCCGCCTTCATTCACCAGCTTCATGCCGTGCAGGTTAATATCTTTATAACCGCGAACGGCACCTTTAACCGCCGCTTTCGTCTTGGCAAACGCCGGGGGATCGAGGATCACGACGTCCCAAGTCCGCCCGCCGCCGGCCGTCAGCGGCACGGAAGTGTCCACCTTGGCGTCTTGGGCCGCACGGCGCGCCCGTTCCTCCAAGCCTTTCACCTGACTGCGCAAATAATCAAACGCATCAGCCACGACAAATTCGACGCGATCGGTGAACCCGTTCAGCTCCACGTTCCTCTTCGCGCTTTCGATCGCATGCTCGGAGATGTCAAGGCAGGTCACCTTTTTGGCTCCGTATTTGCAGGCATGTAAGGTGAAGCTTCCGGTATGCGAGAAGCATTCCAGCACGGTGGCTCCGTCCCAGTACGGGAAAGTGACTTCTTTGCCGTTCCGGTTGACCGGCGCTAGCCGCACGCCGCCGTCTTCCGTCGGCAGTTCCTGCAGCGTGATGCCGCTGCGTCCGCCCCAACCGGTCATCAGCGGCTTGATGGACGCCCGGTTCTCCCGCTGGTCGAAGAAATAGCCCGTTTTTTGCCCCTGCTCAATATCCACCTCGATCTTGAGCCCGTTCTCCGACACGATGACATGGCGCGGCGGCTGGCCAAAGATCGGCCCTTTCACCTGCTCCAAGCCCTCCATTTCCCGGACGGCTACATCGCTGCGTTCATAGATGCCAACGGGATGCAGCACTTCCGACAACGCCTCCACAATCTGCTCCCGACAGCGGTCCATACCCAGTGTAAGCAGCTGTGCAACCAGTACGTCACCAAACTTGTCCACGATCAGCCCCGGCAAAAAGTCGGCCTCTCCGTACACGAAGCGGTAAGCATCCTCCTTCACGAACCGTTCCCGATGCTTCAAGCATTCCTGAAACCGCCGGACAAAAAAGGCCGTGTCCATCGCTTCCAACGGCGTATACGACACAACGCGGACGGTAATTTGCGAAGCCGGGTTGTAATACCCGGTGGCCAGGTAACGGTTCCGGTGGTCAACGACCTCAACCAATCCGCCCGGTTCCACGTTCCCTTCCAAACGCTCGATTTCATTTTTGAAGATCCAAGGATGCCCTTTTTCCAACCGTTTCTTGCGGCTGCGCTGCAATATGACCCTTGCCACTTAATCCTTCACTCCTCATTAAAAATATGACCCACTGCGCCTAAAGCACCCCTGCGGCCGGGACGGTACGTCAGCTTGACTGGCATGGAAGTTGTCCGACCGTCATATATGTAACTTGTACGATTGTCGCTTGTCTGCATTTTACAGATGATCCGGGAAGGGAGGCTGCCAATATGTTTCATGAGATCTTGTTTCCAGTGACGTTTGGCTTCGCCCTGTTCCTGTTCGGCATGAAGGTGATGGAGGCTGCCCTGCACGCATGGGCGGGTCCCCGGCTGATCGGTTTCCTTCACCGGACGACGCGGACGCCTTGGACCGGCCTGCTGTCGAGCACCTTCATCACGGCCGTCTTACAGAGCAGCACTGCCGTGACGGTAATGACGATTGGCCTGGTTAATGCCCGCCTGTTGTCCTATGCGCGAACGCTGGGCATTATTCTGGGAGGCAATATCGGAACCTGCCTGACCACGGAGCTGCTTGCCCTTAATATAGCCAAGCTGGGCGTCCCCATGCTGATCGTTTCGTTAACGTTATGGGCGGCCGCTGTGCTGGGAGGCGAAATGCTGCCGGACGAGATCAAACGCCGCATGCCATGGTTGTTGCCCTTGCAGTTTGCCACACTGGCCTTAGCCGGCTTCGGCCTGGTTATGATCGCCATCCGCTTTATGCAGTCGATCGGTCCGGCGCTGGAAGAACGCGGCGTGATCTCCTGGCTGCTGGAGCATGCCACCGGCAGCCTGCTGTGGGGCGCCTTCGCCGGCGCCATCCTGACGGCGATCATTCATAGCAGCGCCGCAGTCGTCGCCATGACGATGGGACTCGCCGCCAGCGGTGCCTTGCCGGTGGAATTCGGCATTGCCATGGTTATCGGATCCAACGTTGGCACCTGCGTCACGGCGGTGATCGCCGCCATCGGCGGCACCCGATCCGGCCGATTCGTCGCTTGGTCGCACGTGGCGCTCAACGTGCTGGGGGCAGTGTTGTTCTTGCCGCTGGTTCCGCTGTTGCAAGCGGCGGCAGCCTGGTTAACCAGCGATCTTTCAGCGCAAATCGCACACACGCAGACGATTTTTAACGTCGTCTGCTCCTTGCTGGCGTTGCCTTTCTGCTATTTGCCCATCTGGTCCAAACTGGATCGGCCCGAGGACCTGGATCATCTCGCCGGCCCCCTCCTCCCGAATACGAAAGCGTCTAAATAGCCGTAAAAATGCAGTTATTTCCCCCGATATTCTCCCATCTCTTAAATATCGCAGAAAATAACTGCACCGTATTAGTTCTCCGGCTCGATACCAAGCATTTGCAACGCCTTCTCTAAGATGAAGTCGTTGTTGTCATATCCCGCCTTGCGTTGCTGACGCCAAGCCTCCTGCGGCTCATACCAGGACACGCTGCGGATCTCCTCAAGCTGAGGACGGAGGGCTCCGCTTTGCCATTCAACCAAGTAATAATGGACTTCTTTATCCACGTTCCCCAGCTTGGGATGATGGTAAGTATACGCGATGATATCAATCAATTTACTGATCCGGCCCACAATGCCGGTTTCTTCCAAAATTTCGCGCAGCGCCGTTTGTTCCACGGTTTCTCCCGGTTCCCGCTTTCCTTTCGGAAACGATATCTTGCCATAACGATCGGTAATCAGTTGCACTTGCAGCCGTCCGTCTTGGATGCGGTAAACGACGCCTCCAGCAGAGATTTCTTTGAATGGCATTCTGGCTGTACCTCCCTTTATTTTACCCAAGCCTCCCTTACCGTAAAAGAGGGCCCTAAGGGTTCGCAGCCCTTAGGCATCCCGCAAACGGGACAAACGCGGGAGTGACTGAGGCGCTCCTGCTCGCTGTTCCCTCCGGGAAAATGCTGCCTTCGGCGCTGGGCGAGAAATTATTGACACCTGATGTTATTTGTTAATTATAGGAGCATCGCACTCATACTTCCAATTTGCCCGTATGTAACAACAAGGATTTCACCCCCGACAGGGTGAAATCCTTGGCCTATGCCCGGTGTCGGGCGACAGTATTATGCTAAAGCTTGCGCGGCATCGTCCAGGACTCGGACTAACTGGCCTTCGCAGGTGTTCGCATCCGCTTGGGTCAGCTTCACGCGGCAGATTTTGCCGGTCAAGTCCGGTGTGCCCGGGAAGCGGATTTGCAGGTAGTTGTCGCTGAAGCCAGTCACATAGCCGTCTCCGGCTGTGCCTTTCTCATCCTTCTCTGGAATGACATCCAGCACCTGGCCAACGAATTTCTCCGCATAAGCAAGCTGCATTTGCTCGGACAAGTCGATCAGTTCATGCACGCGAGCATGCTTCACTTCTTCATCCACTTGGTCCTCCATCCGCGCTGCCGGCGTACCGCTCCGCTTGGAATACGGGAATACGTGCATTTCCGAGAAACCGATGCGTTTGATCGCTTCGAAGCCTTCGCGGAACAGCTCGTCAGTTTCCCCAGGGAAGCCGACAATAACGTCCGTGGTAATCGCAACGTCCGGCATGAAATCACGGATCATTTTGATTTTATGCTCGAACTCTTCAATCGTGTACTTTCTTCTCATGCGCTTCAGCACTTCATTGCTGCCCGCTTGCAGCGGGATATGGAAGTGGCGGCACATCTTCGAGGAGTTCTTCAACACATCCAGCATCCGGTCATCGATCTGGCTTGCTTCAATCGAACTGATCCGGATGCGTCCCAGCCCTTCTACTTTATCCAAGTCCCACAGCAGGTCGGACAAACGGTAGTTCTCCAGATCATCACCGTAGCCGCCCGTATGGATGCCGGTCAGGACGATTTCCTTGTAGCCCGCAGCGACCAGTTGACGCGCTTGCTGAATCACGCTTTGCGGGTCACGGCTGCGCGACAGTCCGCGCGACCAAGGGATAATACAGAAGGTGCAGAAGTTGTTGCAGCCCTCTTGGATTTTCAGATAAGCGCGGGTATGATCGGCGAAGCTTGGCACGTCCAGCTCTTCGAACTCCCGGGTCTTCATAATGTTGCGCACGGCGTTAATCGGCTTACGTTGCTCTTGGAGCTGCTTGACGTAAGGGATAATTTTGTCCCGGTCTTGCGTTCCGATGACCAGATCCACGCCGGGAATATCCAGAATCTCCGCAGGCGACGTCTGCGCGTAGCAGCCGGTTACCGCGATGATCGCGTCTGGGTTGCGGCGCACCGCCCTCCGAATGATCTGACGGCTCTTCTTGTCACCGGTATTCGTAACCGTACAAGTATTAATCAAGTAAACGTCGGCGGCTGATTGCTCAAAATCAACCTGTTCATAGCCTTCGTTTTTAAATAGTTGCCAAATGGCTTCGGTATCATAGAAATTAACTTTACAGCCCAAGGTGTAAAAGGCGACAGTAGGCATCGCTCATTCCCCCCCCATTTCTCCGGATTCATACATGATGCAGGTCAGGGCGGCCATCGCAGCCGTCTCGGTGCGCAGAATGCGCCGGCCTAAACCAACGGATACCGCTCCCGCAGCTTCGGCTTCCTCCACTTCCGCTTCAGTAAAGCCGCCTTCCGGTCCAACGACAACAGCGACCTTCACCGTTCTCTCGGGCGTCAGCCCGGTGACGAAAGGCTTAAGCACGTCCCGCAGCTGCCGACCGTCCTCTTTTTCATAGCATAAACATACCAAATCGTAGTTCTTAAGCTCTACAAGCAGCTTGTCCCACTTGACTGGAAGCTCAACCGCCGGGATTTTGCTGCGATGCGCTTGCTCGGCGGCTTCCTTGGCGATTTTCTGCCAGCGGGTGAGCCGCTTCTCCTCCTTCTTGCTGTCATACTGTACGATCGTACGTTCTGATAAAAAAGGAAGGAAAGAAGCCGCGCCGATTTCCGTGCACTTCTGAATGACGGTTTCCATCTTGTCGCCTTTCGGCAAGCTTTGGGCTACAGTCACTTGAAACCACGGTTCTCCCGACGCCGCCAGCTCCTCTATAATAGCCGCAGTCACTTGCTGCGGCTCTATGATCGTAATCTCCGCGAGGACTTCCCGGGATATCCCGTCGCTCACGATCAGCTTATCGCCGGGTTTGGAACGCATCACCCTGCCGATATGACGGGCATCCTCACCGGCAATCGTCACTTCCCGATCGCCAAATTGCGCGGGATCCACAAAATATCGCTGCATGCCATCATCCTCACCGTTCCACAAGGTCAAAATCACCAAACTACATCATACAACTTTTGAACTTCCGTTTCCAGTCCTTCTCCCCAGCCTAAACCCCAGACAATGTCAGGAAAAGATGGGCAAACTGGTAATAGATTGTTTCCGCTGCATTATATAACGGCAGAATCGTATACTGCTGCATCCCCGGGACGATTAGGATCACTAAGAAGATCAGCACCGACCACTGCTCGTATTGCTGCAATTTGCCCAGCATGCGGCGCGGCACGACATCCTCCAAAATTCGATAGCCGTCCAGCGGCGGTAAAGGAATCAGGTTAAATAAAAATAAGAAAAAGTTCATGACCGTAAATAGATTAAAGAAAATGAGAACGGCTTGAAACAACTTCTCGTTCGTAATTGCATCCAGTACGCCAAAACGAGCCAGCATCACGTAAACAAGCGTCCCCAGGACGCCCAGCAGCAAGTTGCTGAGCGGCCCGGCAACGGATACAATCACACCCATCAGGCGCGGTTTGCTGAAATTGTCCCGGTTCACCGGAACCGGCCGAGCCCAACCGAACCCGGCAAGCAGGAGCAGGATAATGCCCAATAGATCAAAATGAACTGCCGGGTTCAACGTCACGCGACCCAGCAGCTTGGCTGTCGGGTCCCCAAATTTGTTCGCAAAATAGGCATGAGAAAATTCATGCAGCGTAAAGGCGATCACCAGCGTGATCAAATAAAAGGGGAGCTGTTCCAACGGAACCCGCAATATTCGGTCTAGTAAATCCATATATAGTTACCTCTTTCTCGTCACAAAAGCGACCCAATCTTCTTCCCGGGCCGTCCGTTCCAGTTCGAAACCCGCGGCAATCAGCGCTTCTTGTACGGCTTGTTCTTTATTCTTATAAATCCCCGAGGCGATATAATAACCGCCGGGTGCCAATGCTTGATAGACATCCTCGATAAACAGCAAAATGATCTCTGCCAAAATGTTAGCCACGACCACCCGTACCGGCAGCTTGATCTCTACACCCGTGCTGCCTTCTCCTTTCAGAACGGATAACAGGTCGCTTTCCACGACTTGGATCCGGTCCTCAAGACCATTCAGACGCGTGTTCTCCTTCGCACTAGATACGGCTACCGGATCCAGATCCAGCGCCAACACCTTGGAGGCACCAAGCCGACATGCTCCGATGGCCAGAATCCCTGAACCTGTGCCGACATCAATCACTTCGTCCCCTTCTTGGATAATGCTCTCAAGCGTGCGTAAGCAAAGGGATGTTGTTGGATGCGTACCTGTACCAAACGCCATACCAGGGTCCAGCTCGATAATTTGCTCGTTCGGCGAAACTGGTACATATTCCTCCCACGTTGGTTTGATCGTCAGTCTCTCAGAGACCCGCAGCGGCTTGAAATATTGCTTCCAATTGTTCGCCCAATCGTCCTCACTGACATCCCGCACGGAGATCTCCGCAACCCCAGGATCGATATCAAAGCTCTTAAGTTCCTCGATGCGTGCGCGGACTTCCGCAATCACTTCGTCGATATCCAGTCCTTCCGGAAAATACCCGCTGATTTTCGCTTCTCCTTCAGGAATGTCATTAGGGGGAATTTCAAACCATTGTCCCAGTGAAGTATCCCGAGGTTTATCGTTATCGACGTGCTCTTCAATGGTTACCCCGCCTGCGCCTGCTTCATGCAGGAAGTTGGAAACCATCTCCACCGCTTCTTCCGTCGTATGTATAGTTATTTCTTTCCAAATCATCGTATGATTTCCTCCTTGACTTACATGCATAAAATTAATTGTACTATAGATTCAGGAACGTGACAAAACAAAACAGGGAACCATTCGGGTCCCCCGTCTGCTGCTTACGATTACAGCTTGTATTGTCCCTGCTGGCGTGCGTCCGCCCGTTCGCTGCGCTCCAGCGCTTCCCAATCCTCTTGATCAGCCCTCTCTTCGGAAAACTCCACATCCGTGTAATGTACGATCGGCAGATTTTTTCCTTTGGCAGAGATCCGCTTGGTTCGCCGATCCTCCTGGCTTTGACTCATCTCTCGCTTCAGCTCCTTTCCATGTATTCTCCGAGTATTCTCCGATTGGCATGATTGGAGTCATCCTTCTTAACGATTAAATCAAGCCGCCCGCTTCTTCAATGATGCGCAGCGCCTGATGATGAATCGATTCGTCAACGACAGCGGTCAGTAAAATATCATGGCCGGTCGGCCCGCCTTGTCCCCCATGGCTAAGTCCGCTGGCTGCCGGATCCGCTGCTGCCAATATCCCCGCTGATTGGTTGGTCATCGACGCATCCTGGGTGACAGCCGCCAGGCTGGAGATGCTTCCCGTCACCGGGTTCATCGGATTGTAGCCCTCGCCGGCATAACGGCTGAATCGATCAATCGATATCTCTTCCACCCGCAGCGCATTTAATTTGCGGGCAACCCCTTCGGCCTGTTCCGGGCTTTTGAAATAGGCCAAAATGTTCTTTTCAGCCATCCTTCCTCCCTGCCTTTCGTTTTACACTTCAATGAAGCTGCACGCTCGCAGCCCATTATTCGGTAGGATGTAATTTTGGCCATGGCTTTATACAAATTTTGTTCGTTTACCGACCTGAATTGATTTAAATTTGAAACGTTTCCTTGGCTTGTCCGTATTACTCGATGGGGAAGCGAACATACTTATCTTACAATCATAGGAGGAGTTTATAGACGATGTTAAAAAGAATAATGCTTCTGATGATGGTCTTCACCGTCTTCTTCACCTTCACCGCCCCTGACTTTGCTGACGCCAGACGCGGCGGATTCAAATCCGGCCCTCGGTCGTACAATCCAACCCCGAAGAAGCCGTCGCAAAGCGAATATCAGAATACGACGGGCAATCGCACCGGAACCCAAACGGGAACTCCGACAACAAACCGCGGATTCTTTAGCGGCGGCAGCTTTATGCGCGGCATGATGATCGGCGGGCTTGCGGGTCTGCTGTTCGGCGGCTTATTTAGCAGCATGGGCTTCTTCGGCAATCTGCTGGGATTAGCCGTAAATCTGTTGGCAATCTATGTGATCATTGCCGCCGCAATGGCTCTGTACCGCCGATTCAAAAAGCAGCCGCGCCACGACGATTATCGCAACGGAGGCCGTTATTAAGCCATGATCCTCGGTATGGACGAAATTATTAACGCGATTTGCCTGCATACGGCCGAACGGAGGGGCGTCCGCCCCACCGATGTGACGGTCGAGCTCAGCTGGGACGAGGATACCGGCTATACCGGTGAAGTATGGGTGAACGGCCGCAGTTGGTATATCGTTGAATCGAACATCATGGAGGCGATCATGGTGTACGTACATCGGGAATACGGAATGCGGGTCTTCCGGGAAGATATCCGGCTGATGCTGGAGGATGAAATCTTGGCGGAGATTCGGACGGAAGGTTGATTTTTCAATACAAAAACAAAAGCGCGAACTAGGGAATTATTTCTCCTTAGCTCGCGCTTTTATGTTGGAGCGATTAGTCTCCGCGAAACGCCCGTTTCATTCGGTCAAAAAACGATTGCTCATGCTCATGCGTCTGCTCGCCGTCCAACGAAGCAAATTGGCGCAGCAGCTCCTTCTGCTCTTCGCTGAGCTTGCTTGGCGTCACAACGACCACTTTAACATGCTGGTCGCCTTGACCGATTCCACGCAGGCGCGGCACCCCTTTCCCTTTCAAGCGGAAGTAGGTTCCGGTTTGCGTTCCTGCCGGAATTTTCAGCTTCACTTTCTCTGTCAGCGTAGGAATTTCGATTTCATCCCCCAGCGCAGCTTGGGCGAACGTCAACGGAACCTCACAATAGATATCGTCGCCCTCGCGGTAGAAGAAATCATGCGGTTTCACGCGGATCACGATGTACAAATCGCCGGCTGGACCGCCGCGCAACCCGCTTTCACCTTCACCGGACATCCGCAGTTGAGCTCCATCGTCAACCCCTGCCGGAATGCGGACATGAATTTTACGCTGCTTCTTTACCTTGCCGCTGCCTGCGCAGGTCGGACATTTCTCCTTGATGATTTGCCCTCTTCCGCCGCAGTTCGTACAAGTACGCCGGTTCACCATACGGCCAAACGGTGTATTTTGAACGACTTCCTGTTGCCCGGTGCCATGGCACACGGAACAGGTGACCGGTTTGGTCCCTGGTTTCGCTCCCGTTCCAAAGCAGGTATCGCAGCTTTCAGTACGCGGAATGGTGATGTCCGTTTCTTTCCCGAACACCGCTTCCTTAAATTCGATCGTCATCGTGTATTGCAAATCGTTACCGCGCTGCGGCGCATTCGGATCACGCCGGCTGCCGCCGCCGAAGAACATATCGAAGATATCCCCGAAGCCGCCAAAATCCGCGTCAGAGAAGCCGCCGCCCATCCCCTGATTCGGATCCATATGGCCATATTGGTCATAACGCGACCGTTTCGCTGGATCACTTAAGACGTCATAGGCTTCCTTGACTTCTTTGAATTTCGCTTCCGCATCCGCCGCTTTATTGACGTCCGGGTGATATTGCCGGGCCAGCTTGCGGTAAGCTTTTTTGATTTCGTCTTCAGTTGCGTTTTTACTGAGGCCCAGCACCTCGTAGTAATCGCGCTTCTCTGCCATCCTTCCACCCCCATCGGTCATCTTTTAATCACGAAGTAAATCTATTCAATAACCCTTATCAGCAAAAGGAAAGTCAAAGTGCGGTAGCAGCCCGCACTTTGACCTTCCCGGATGCCAAAGTCTATTCACCAGACTCAAACTGCTCTGTGAGCCATCTTAGCTTTATTTCTTATCTTCGTCAACCACTTCGTAGTCAGCGTCAACGACGTTATCGCGGTTTTGGCCGCCGGCAGCTTCAGCGTTGCCTTGCGCACCTGCCGCTTGCGAAGCTTGCTCATACAGCTTCACGGACAACTGCTGAACAACCTCGGTCAATTTCTCCGATGCCGCTTTGATTTGCTCCAGATTGTCGCTTTCCAGCACTTTCTTCAGCTCTTCTTTAGCGGCGTTTGCTTTCTCAACTTCAGTTGCGTCAACTTTGTCGCCCAGATCTTTCAACGTTTTGTCAACGCTGTAGATCAGTTGGTCAGCGTTGTTTTTCGCTTCAACCAGCGCTTTGCGTTTTTTATCTTCTTCCGCATGCAGCTCGGCGTCCTTCATCATCCGTTCGATTTCTTCATCGCTCAAGCCGCTGGAGGAAGTAATCGTGATTTTTTGGCTCTTACCGGTCCCTTTATCGGTTGCCGATACGTTAACAATCCCGTTCGCGTCAATGTCGAAGGTAACTTCGATTTGCGGTACCCCGCGTGGTGCAGGCGGAATATCACCCAGGATAAAGCGGCCCAACGTTTTGTTGCCGGCTGCCATTTCCCGTTCCCCTTGCAGGACGTGGATCTCAACGCTTGGCTGATTATCGGCGAAGGTCGAGAAGATTTGCGACTTGCTCGTCGGAATCGTTGTATTCCGTTCGATCATCTTCGTGAATACGCCGCCAGCCGTTTCGATCCCCAGCGAAAGCGGAGTAACGTCAAGCAGGACAACGTCTTTGACATCGCCAGTCAATACGCCGGCTTGCACCGCAGCACCAAGCGCAACGACTTCGTCCGGGTTTACGCCTTTATGCGGCTCTTTGCCCGTCAGTTTCTTGATCGCTTCTTGTACGGCAGGAATCCGCGTAGAACCACCGACAAGCACGACTTTATCGATGTCAGCCGGAGTAAGGCCAGCATCGCTCAAAGCACGGCGAGTTGGTCCAAGGGTGCGTTCAACAAGATCCGCAGTCAACTCTTCGAATTTCGCGCGGGTCAGGTTCACTTCAAGGTGTTGCGGCACGCCGTCAACTACCGTGATGAATGGCAGAGAAATCGTCGTCGTCAGCACGCCGGACAGTTCTTTTTTCGCTTTTTCCGCGGCATCTTTCAAACGTTGTACCGCTGCTTTGTCCTTGCTCAAGTCAATGCCTTGATCTTTCTTGAACTCGGCAACGAGGTAGTCGATGATCTTCTGGTCGAAGTCGTCGCCGCCCAGATGGTTGTCCCCGCTGGTCGCTTTAACTTCGAAGAAGCCGTCGCCCAGCTCGAGGATCGATACGTCAAAGGTACCGCCGCCAAGGTCATATACGAGAATCGTTTGATCTTCAGCTTTATCCAGACCGTAAGCCAGTGCAGCTGCCGTTGGTTCGTTCACGATCCGCAATACTTCCAAACCGGCGATTTTCCCGGCATCCTTCGTCGCTTGACGCTGACTATCGTTAAAATATGCCGGAACCGTGATAACCGCTTGGGTGACCGGTTGTCCCAAATACGCTTCGGCGTCAGCTTTCAGCTTCTGCAAAATGATCGCAGAAATTTCTTGCGGCGTATATTCTTTGCCGTCGATGACTTCTTTATGGTTCGTCCCCATATGACGTTTGATCGAAATGATCGTCCGATCCGGATTGGTGATCGCTTGGCGTTTCGCCGTTTCGCCGACGATCCGTTCGCCGTCTTTCTTAAAACCTACGACGGAAGGGGTTGTGCGCGCACCTTCCGGGTTAGGAATGACGACCGCTTCGCCGCCCTCCATCACCGCAACGCAGGAGTTCGTTGTACCAAGGTCAATACCGATTACTTTGCTCATTACGTTATGTCCTCCTTAATAGGTTGAATCGTCTTTTGGATTCGTTGTTAGCTGCTATATTAGCCGCTGACTTTGACCATCGCCGGGCGCAGCACCTTATCTTTCAGCATATAGCCTTTCTGCACAACTTCCACGACGATGCCCTCTTCATGCTCCTCGGATTCCACCTGCATAATCGCCTGATGGAATTCAGGATTAAACGGCTGGCCCTCCGCTTCCATCGGAGTGAGGCCTTCCGCCTTCAAGACGCCTTCCAGTTGGCGGAAGATCATTTCCACCCCTTTGACATATGAGGCGGCGTCCGAGATGTCTCCGGTTGTGTTAAGCGCCCGTTCAAAGTTGTCAATCACCGGAAGCAGCTCGGTAATCAGCTTGGCGGATGCGTATTTGCCCAGTTCTTCCTTTTCCTTCACCGTACGGCGCCGGAAATTATCGAAATCCGCCTGAGCACGCAGCAAGCGCTGCTGAAATTCCTCGTTCTCCGCACGCAGCTTCTCCAGCTCCGCAGTCACATCTGCGTTATTCGCTTCGTTGACAGCCTCAGCTGCACCCTCTCCACCGGCAGCGTCCTGAGTATCCTGCGGCTCTTGAGCCGCTACTTCATCCTGCCTCTCTTCGGATTCCGGGGTGTTTTGCAAGTCCTCTTTCACGTTATCGTTCATATTCGTTTCTTCCTCTACAGTGTGATTGTTGTCCTGAATCGGCTGTGATTCCTTCAAGATGCTCACCTCCTTAACATGCAGCTAGACCCGCAGATCATGCATGTTATTGCATCCGGCTCAGAAAATTGCTTAGGTCCTTCGACAAAATTTCCAAAATCCGGATCACTCGGGCATATTCCATCCGTGTAGGTCCCAAAATGCCGATCGTACCAACCGCTTCGCCTTCAACTTGATAGGTTGCCGTGATGAGGCTGCAGTTGGCAAAGGCTTCATGCCCGTTTTCGGTGCCGATTCGCACTTGAATGCCAGACCCGGATGCGGAAGAGATCATTTTCGTCAAGGTTGGGGTCTCTTCCAGTACATCCAGAATCCCTTTGACCTTCTCGACATCGCGGAATTCCGGCTGTGTCAGCATGTTCGTCGCCCCGCTCAGGAAGAGGCGTTGCCCCTCTGTGCCCGGGTCAAGCGCTTGATCCAGCACCTTCATCAGATCTTCAAAATGCTCAATATGCCGCTGCATCTCTTGAGCAATCTCGTTATACAAGGCAGTCTTGAGCTTATAGATCGGCACCCCAGCAAGTTTGCGGTTCAACAGGTTGACCACCCGCTCCATTTCGGATACGGATACGTCCGGCGGAATCGCGACGGTCTTGTTCTCCACTTGTCCTGTATTCGTCACGACGATCGCCACCGCCTTCGTTTCGTTTAACGGCAATAGCTGGAAGTGACGCAAAGACGTATGAAAAACTTCCGGCCCCAGCAGGATGGAAGTGTAATTGGTCATTTGGGATAGAATGGTCCCAGCATGTTGAATCACTTGTTCAGTTTCGTTTAGCTTTTCTGCGAAGAATGCTTTTAACGTCGTTACTTCTTCATTCGATAGTAAGTTCAACGGCGTCAGGTGATCCACATAGTAGCGGTAGCCTTTATGAGAAGGAATCCGCCCCGCCGACGTATGCGGCTGCTCCAAAAAACCGAGCTCTTCCAAGTCGGCCATTTCGTTCCGGATCGTTGCCGGACTGTACCCGACATCGCCCCGTTTCGAAATGCTTCGGGATCCCACAGGCTCCGCCGAACGAATATAGTCATCAACAATAGCGGTCAATATCATTCTTTGGCGTTCCGTCAACATGGCAATCCCTCCCGGATAAACTCGATTTTTCCGAATCGTTAGCACTCAATGTCATAGAGTGCTAATCACTAATACAAAAATACCAAACCGACCTGACGATTGTCAAGTCAGTCCAGTATCTTGAGAACGGCGATTTCATCGCAGCAATGCTGCTTTGCACAATTGACGCAGTCGGTCCATACTTTCTCCGGAAAGATCTCTTTATTCACGACTGTAAAGCCATTTTTAATAAAAAAGGAAACCTCATAGGTGAGCGCCATCACTTTGGGGATCGCTTGTCTCCGGGCCTCTTCCACCAGTTGCTCGACCAGCATGGAACCAAGCCCCTTCCCCTTGTGGCCTTCGGCGATCCCAAGGGAACGGATTTCAACCAGTTCCTCCCCCAGCTTGCACAGCGAACCGCAGCCGACGACCTCGCCATCCACTTCCGCCACGACGAAATCCTGGATCTGACGCTCCAACACCGCCCGTGAACGCGGCAGCATAATGCCTCGCCGGGCATACCCTTCAATGATGTTATATAATGGCTCGACATCCGCTAAATTCGCCTGTCTGCACACGGCTACCGCTGGCATGCTGATTCCCCCTCGATCACAAATAATATGAATAAATATACATTATACGGTATAAAACTTCAAGAGAAATGTTTCATGGCCATGTCATTTTTCCAAGTATATTCAGCGACATGTAAAAAAGCAGCTTTGCTACTTCATTAAAGAAGCGCAAGCTGCTTGTTGGATAAGTCACTAATCCGTTAAGACGCCGATAAATTCGGCAAACACTTCGTTTCCGAACAACACGCCTTGCTTGCTGAGCCGATAGCCTTCACCGTCGCTATGAGGCTCCAACAGGCCGGCGCTTAACATCTTCGTAAGCTGCCGGGCAAATACATCGTCCAGCTCTTCGCCAAATTGTCTCCGGAAATCCGCCTTACGGATGCCGTCCAGCATCCGAAGTCCAACCATAACGAAGTCCTCCATCGCCTCTTCCCGGGACACGCCAAATTGCTCCAAGCGAGGCAATCCTGTCTTCGCCGCTTCCACATAAGGGTTCACGCCCTTAATGTTCACGTGACGCGTGCGGCCGACATACCCGTGGGCGCCGGCGCCCAAACCGTAATAATCCTCGTTCTTCCAGTACGTGATGTTGTGCCGGCTGGCGAAGCCGGGTTTGGCAAAATTGCTGATCTCGTATTGCTTGTAACCGGCTTGTTCCATTCGCTCCATTAACAGCAGGTACATGTTCAGTTCCTCCTCTTCGCTTGGAAGCGGGAGCTGATTTTTGTGGTACAACGTATGGAACAACGTGTTCTCCTCAACCTTCAGGCTGTAAATCGAATAATGCGGCAGCCCAAGCTCCAATGCCCGTGAGACGCTGTAGTCCAGCATCTCAACCGTTTGGTTGGGCAGACCAAACATCAAATCGATGGACAGATTATCTAGCCCAACAGCTCTAGCATTCTCCAAGCTCCGGTAGACATCATCGGTGTTATGGATCCGGCCAATGCCGCTCAGAAGCTCATTCTGGAATGCCTGCACGCCAAAGCTGACCCGGTTGACGCCGCCGTCTTTCATGACGGTCAACTTGTCGCGGTCCGTCGTGCCCGGGTTCGCTTCCATCGTAAATTCGATATCGCTGGCCCAATACGGGAAATGACGTCTGACTGATGCCAGGAAAAACTCCATCTCCTGCGGAGTCAGCACGGTAGGCGTCCCGCCGCCCACAAATATGCTGCGGATTTCGCCCGGCGGAGTTTGCTGGACCGTCAGCTCCATCTCCCGATCCAAGGCGCGCAGATAGTCCATCACCGGCTGATCTTTTAATACGTAGGAGTTGAAATCACAATAGAAGCACTTGTTGGTGCAAAACGGGATATGAATATATACCGCATGCGGTGCGCCGGATGGTCCGGATGATGTCACGCCGCTTGCCGCAGGGTTTTGGATCGGCATTCCCTGCCCCGGATGCTTCATCGTTTGGTCCATGGTCATGCCCTCCTCCAAGTTTCTCTTAAATAATAGTAGAAAGGAAAGCCTGACGGCTTTCCTTCGTCAACCAACCTGCTTCTTAATTGTCGTCGATCTTCAGCACCGCCATGAACGCTTCCTGCGGCACCTCGACGCTGCCGACCTGCTTCATCCGCTTCTTGCCTTCCTTTTGCTTCTCCAGCAATTTCCGCTTCCGCGAGATGTCGCCGCCGTAACACTTGGCAAGGACGTTCTTGCGCATCGCCTTTACGGTTTCACGGGCGATGACCTTCGTTCCGATCGAAGCCTGAATCGGTACCTCGAACATTTGGCGCGGAATCAGCTCGCGCAACTTCTCGCAGATGATCCGGCCGCGGTGATATGCGCGATCGCGGTGCACGATAAAGGACAAGGCGTCCACCTGCTCGCCGTTCAGCAGGATATCCATCTTCACGAGATTGGATCTGCGGTAGCCGGACAGCTCGTAATCAAACGAAGCATAGCCTTTGGTGCTCGATTTTAACTGATCAAAGAAGTCGTATACAATCTCCGACAACGGAACCTGGTACGTAATCGTCACGCGCGTCGTGTCGAGGTATTCCATATTGACGAACTCGCCGCGTTTGCTTTGGCACAGCTCCATCACGGTTCCGACATAATCGTTGGGCACAATGATCGACGCTTTGACGTAAGGCTCCTCGACATAGTCGATTTTGCCGACCTCCGGATAGTTCGACGGGTTGTCGATGGAAATCGTCTCGCCGTTCGTCAGCGTTACTTTGTAGATAACGCTTGGTGCTGTCGTAATCAGCGGAATGTTAAATTCCCGTTCAATCCGCTCCTGGATCACGTCCATGTGCAGCAGTCCCAAGAAACCGCAGCGGAAGCCGAAGCCCAGCGCGCTTGAAGTTTCAGGTTCGAAGCTCAGCGAAGCGTCGTTCAGCTGCAGCTTCTCCAGCGCTTCACGCAGGTCGTTGTAATCCGACGTTTCGATCGGGTACAAGCCGCAGTACACCATCGGGTTGATCTTCCGGTAACCCGGCAGCGGCTCTGGTGTCGGATTCTTCGCGTCCGTCACCGTATCCCCGACACGGGTATCGCCAACCGTCTTGATCCCGGCGACGATAAAGCCAACATCGCCGACGTTAAGCTCGTCCACAATCGTCATCCGCGGTTTGAACGCGCCGACTTCGATGACCTCAAAGGTTTTGTCCGTCGCCATCATTTTGATTTTCGAACCGGCTTTGATCTTGCCGTCAATGACGCGCACATAAACGATAACGCCTTTGTAAGGGTCATAGTGGGAGTCGAAGATCAGCGCCTTCAGCGGTTTATCCGGATCTCCCGTCGGTGCCGGCACCTTCTGAACGACCTGTTCCAAAATCTCCTTAATCCCGATTCCGGCCTTGGCGGAAGCATGCACCGCTTCGCTGGCATCCAGGCCGATGACATCTTCAATCTCCTGCTTTACCCGGTCAGGATCTGCGCTCGGCAAGTCGATTTTGTTGATGACCGGCAAAATCTCCAGGTTGTTATCCAGCGCCAGATAAACGTTGGCCAACGTCTGCGCCTCAATCCCCTGGGCTGCGTCCACGACCAGCAATGCGCCTTCGCAAGCCGCCAAGCTGCGGGAAACCTCATAGGTGAAGTCGACGTGCCCTGGAGTATCGATGAGGTTCAGCACATACTCCTCGCCGTCGTCAGCACGGTAGTTCAGGCGGACCGCCTGAAGCTTGATCGTAATTCCGCGCTCCCGTTCCAAGTCCATCTGGTCAAGAACCTGATCCTGCATTTCCCGGGAGGTCAGCGCCCCGGTATACTCCAGAATCCGGTCGGCCAAAGTCGATTTGCCATGGTCTATATGTGCAATAATACAGAAATTGCGAATTTTCGCTTGTCTAGCCCTAATATCTGTCATCCTTACCCCCACCACAAATCATCGAAGTAATGCAATCAATTTATTATAGCAGTTGAAGGGGCAAGCAGCAATCACGGCCAGCGATTTTCCGTTTACAGCTTCAACCTCTCCAGAAGAACCCGGTCGCCTCCGTCCCGCTACATTCTACCGATTTCTGCGTCATCGCCAACTTCCTCATGCGTCGCCTTGACATAATCCACGATTTCCTGAACCGTCGTATAGGCGATCCCAACATAGGTATCTGCAGCGCCGTAGTAAATGGCGATACGGCCTGTGGCAGCATCGGTCAAAGCGGCGCAAGGGAACACGACGTTCGGGACGAAGCCGCGCTCCTCATACCATTCCTCCGGCGTTAATACATACGTACTGGAGCGATATTTCACGCGGGACGGTTCCTCTCGGTCAAGAATGACCGCACCCATGCTGTAAACAAGGCCATTGCACGTCCCGGTGACGCCATGGTAGAACATCAGCCAACCTTCGGTCGTTTCGATTGGAGCGGGACCGCCGCCGATTTTCACCGACTGCCACCAGCCTTGCCCGCCCTTGGTCATCACATGGCGATGTTTGCCCCAATAGACGAAATCCGGGCTTTCGCTAAGGAAGATGTCGCCAAACGGAGTATGCCCGCTGTCGCTGGGACGGGACAACATCACGAAGTTGCCTCCGATTTTCTTCGGGAACAACACGCCGTTGCGGTTAAATGGTAAGAACGGATTCTCCAAACGGACAAACGTCTTAAAGTCTTGGGTTTTGGCCACCCCAATCGAAGCGCCGTAGAAGTCCGTGCACCAAATAATATAGTAGGTATCCTCCACCTTCACCAACCGGGGATCATAGGCATATTGAGGTTGGAACGGCTTCCCTTCCTCATCCACAAAAGGAATACGCTCCTCGTCGATCTTCCATTCATAGCCGTCTTCGCTCCAGCCTGTATGCAGGTGAGGACGGCCGTTAATCGTTTCGGCGCGAAACACGCCAACAAAGCGGCCATCGTAAGGAACAACTGCGCTGTTGAAGATGCGCGCGATGCCTTTGGCCGGATTCCTCTTCACGACCGGATTGTCATTATGTCTCCATACGGGTCCTGCCGCATGCTCCGGTTTATCTTGCCAAGGAATGTTCGGCAGGTTCTCTCCAATGATTTTCACTGTGCTCATGAGGTTACCCCTTCCAAATCAACTCAAATAAGTGCATTTATTTAACGGAGCCTTGGGCAAATCCGTTATAGATGTATTTCTGCAGCGCCACAAAAGCAATCAGGATCGGCACAATCGTTATCATGATCCCGGCGCAGATCACTTCCCATTGCGAACCGTAAGGGCCTTTAAACTTAAACAGCGCGGTCGAGATCACCTGCAGGTCCTCGCTTGGCATATACAGGAACGGCGTGTAGAAATCGTTATAGATATTCACGCCTTTGACGATAATGACCGTCACGATGGCTGGGGCGAGCAGCGGCAAAATAATGCGCCAGTAAATCGTGAAATAGGACGCGCCGTCCAGCATCGCGGATTCGTCCAGCGATTCGGAAATCGAATCGAGGAATTGCATGAAAATATACACGGCGATAATGTCAGTGCCTAAGTAAAGCAAAATCGGAGCAAATCGTGTATCCACCAAGTGGAAGAAGTTGATGATTCGGAATGTCGCCACCTGGGTCGTCACGCTTGGGATCAAGGTCGCCAGCAAGAAGGCCCCCATCAACAGCTTGTTGCCGCGAAATTTGAAGCGGTTTAGGACATAAGCGATCATGGAGCCGATCAAGGTCGCGCCAAGAATTGAGATGACTACGATAATGACGGTGTTTCCGAAGCCAAGCAGCATTTTTCCATTAATAAAAGCCTTGGAGTAGTTGGCGAAATTCAGCCAGTTCTCCGGCGGCGTCAAGGGGCTGGTCGAACCGTATTCCTTGTTCGTTTTAAAGGAAGCGAACAGCACCACCACGATCGGAACGAGCGCGGCGAAAGCGCCCAGCAGCAAGCTGACATATTTAATGAAGGCCGCGGCTACGTATTTCAGTCTATACATGGCTTACTTCTCCTCCTTGATCAACAAGCGCTGCAGCAAGGTGACAATGATCACGATAAACAGCAGGACAACCGCCATGGCGGAGGCAAGGCCAAGCTTGTTATATTTAAACGCGGTGGTCACCGTTTGGATGACAAACGTATTACTTCCGTTGGAGCCGCCGGTCATAATGTACGGAATATCGAAGGCGCTGATTGCACCGCTGATGGCGAGGATCAGGTTGAGCTGCACAATTTTCATGATGCTGGGAATGATGATATGGCGGAACTGATGCCAACGGTTGGCCCCGTCGATCTCGGCCGCTTCGTAAATATCGGAACCAATCGACGAAATCGCGCCCAGGAAAATGATGAAGTTAAAGCCCATGTATCTCCACACGGATGCGCCCGCCAGCGAAATATTAATGATGTTCGGGTTCTTCAACCATCCCTGCGTGTAAGCGCCAAGCCCCACCGATTGCATCAAGGTATCCAGCGTACCGTCCGGACGGAAGAAGAACAGGAAGATAAACCCGATCGCTACCCCGTTTAAGAGGTAAGGAAAGAACAGGACGCCTTTAAAGAAGTTTTTGAATCGCACCTTAAAGCTAAGTATCGTTGCAAAATAAAGAGCAATTGCCATTTGAACAAAGGTCGCGCAAAAATAATACAAGCTGACCTTAAAGACGGTGAAATATTTGGAGTCGGTAAAGATCGTCTTGTAGTTCTCAAACCCTACGTAATCATAATGCTTGCTGTAGCCGTTCCAGTTGGTGAAGCTGTATTTGAACATATTAAAAACCGGCAAGTAGGCGAAAGTGAACAACAAGGCGACCGGGATCAGCGAGAAGGCGAAAATGATCACTTTCCGCTGGGTTTTGTAGCTTAAATTTTTGAACACCACTCACACCTCCAAAAATCCTGCAAAATGCCTATCTCTGTCTCTCCTTGGCTAAAATCACAAGGGAAACGCGCATCCGGCACGTTCCCCCTGCAACTTTGTCCTCCCCTGTGACCGGTGTTATTTCACGAATTTGGCGCGGGATTTCACCCAAGCGTCGTTGAGATCCTTCATGATGTCGTCATAGGATTCGTTCAGGTTACCGATCGCGGCTTCCATGATCCGTTTCTTGAATTCCGGCTGCCACAAGCCGATTTCCGCGTCTTTGTCGATTTTGTCCACCAGGCCTTCTTGCCCCGGTTTTGCAGGAGTCTGCAGTTCGAACTTCACGTCAGTTCCTTCGAATTGCTTCAGCGATTCCGGAAGAGGAGCGCCGACCACCGGGCTCATGCCGCCGGCTTGTTCCGTGGGATATCCGGATTTGTTGATGAACCAGTCCACCCAAGCTCTTGCCGCCTCTTTGTGCTTGCTGTGCTTGCTGATGCCCAGCGTATAGTCGTCTGCAAGCGGCATAATGATTTCCTTAGCATTCGTTGGGAAAGGCATGTAAGCGATGTCATTCGGATTCTCAGCTAAGCCTTGAACCTGCCCGATCGCCCAGGAGCCCAGCACCATCGCACCGATTTTGCCATTGGCCATGTCGGCTTTGGAAGCTTCCCAGTTCGTCGTTGTCGGGTCATCTTCAATCAAACCTTGTTTGGCGGTGTCGTACATCACCTTGTACAGTTCATAGTGCGGCTGTCCAGGAACGAAGTTGTCATCGGTGTTCGGCTGGATCACATTGACATAGTCGACGTCGCCGGCAACGGTAGTTAATACAGCTTCCCATTGCGTCAAAGGCCAGCTGTCTGCATAGTTGCTGTACAGAGGAATCGCGTCGCCTTTTTCTTTGATTTTGTGCAAAGCGGCCAAAAACTCGTCCGGTGTTCTCGGCGTCGTCGTTACGCCGGCGTCGTTAAATACTTTCTTGTTGTAGAGGATCCCGGAAAAGTTAACAGCGATCGGAATCCCGTAAACTTTGCCATCAACGGTTCTTTCCTCCAGGCCGATATACTGCTTGCTCATCTCTTCCAACGTACCCAGCGGTTCAAAAAACTCCGGCGTATCCGCCAGCGGAATGCTGGTTGGCAGCAACAGAACATCACCGTAATCGTCAGAGTTCATCCGCACTGTGATTTGTCCTTCATAATCGGAAAGCGCTTGGAAGTTTACTTTCACGTTCGGGTATTCCTTATTAAATTCGGCGGCATAATCCTTGAATACGGTGTCGACGATGTCTGTTCGTTGCGTAATGACGGTAATCTCTCCCGAGATGTCCCTTCCCGCCGTCTGTTCCGTGCCGGAGTTCGCGGTTCCGGCATTTCCGGCTGCATTGTTCTGTGCCACGTTATTACGGTTGTTCCCTCCACAGCCAGCCAACAGAGTCAAAACAAGCATCAAGGCCAGCAAACCGATGAAAGCTTTGTTCTTTTTCACATCCGTTTCCCCTTTCAATTTATAAATTAAGTTATCGATAAACTAACTAAGATTCTATAATGTATACGCTTACTAGTCAATGGCTAAATCCATTTATTTTCGGTTAATAAAGTAATATATTAAGTTATCACTTATGAATGATAAGTTTAATTTTTCGCTCATCTTCCTATTTACCAACAGAATCGGTATACTGGATTTTAGATCGATTGGCTCTGGATGATAGATTGAACGGGATGGTGAATATAAGTTCATGAAACGCAACATAACGATGAAAGATATCGCCGACAAGCTGGGCGTCAGCAGCGTTACGGTATCTAAAGCGCTGAATGACAAGGAAGGCGTCAGCGACAGCCTGAAGCTGAAGATCAAGAAGGTGGCCAGTGAGATGGGCTACCGCTTTAACTCGGCGGCCAAATCGATCAAGGACGGGCTTTCTTATAATATTGGCGTGATGATTCCGCAGCGTTTTACGGGTCTTAGAGAGTCCTTCTATTTGCAGGTTTATCAGCAGATCGCCATTCAATTGGACCACTATGGCTATTTCGGAATCTTAAATATCTTAAGCAGCGAAGATGAGGAACAGCTCAATTTCCCGCGGGTATACAGTGAAAATAAGGTGGATGGCATCATCATTTTGGGGCAGGTCAGCAAGAAGTACATCGAAACGGTGCAAAATATGGAGCTGCCGAAGCTGTTTCTCGACTTTTATGACGAGCATGCCGCGATCGATTCAATCGTTACCGATAACTTTTACGGCGCTTACGAGATCACGAACTATCTGATCCGATGCGGCCACCGCGAGATCGCTTATGTTGGCAACGTCTATTCCACCAGCAGTATCCAAGACCGCTTCCTGGGTTACTACAAATCGCTGCTGGAGCACGGGTTGAAGTTTAACGAGCGTTATCTGATCAATGACCGTGATGAACACGGTACCTATATTGATATCGAGCTTCCGGAGCAAATGCCTACCGCGTTCGTCTGCAACTGCGACCAAGTCGCCTATCTTTTGGGCGAGCGCCTCACCAGCATGGGTTACCGTATCCCGGATGACTGTTCGATTGTCGGGTTCGACAACGACGTATACGCCACGCTGGCAAATCCGCCGCTAACTACGGTTGAGGTGGATATTGAGCAGATGGCCCGATCCGCCGTCAAGGCGATTATGGATAAAGTGTCCAACCCCCATCGCCGCATCGGCCGCATGCTGGTGCAAGGCAAGATCATCTACCGGGATTCCGTTAAGAACCTTAATACCGAACCCGCCGAGTAATCGGCGGTTTTTTGCTTCTTTAGGACAACTTCACGCTAACAAATTCAAAATAAAAAAGGTTGAATCCACCGTTTAGCCGTTATATAGTTATCTCATAATTAGTATTTTGTTATCTTAATTTATATAACAAATAATAACAAATTTTAAATTTTCGAGATCGTGGGGTGAAATGCAAGTATGCAATCGCTCGAACCTTATATTGCCGGAATGACTTGGGGGTTTATGGGCGTCAGGGGGACCTGGGGCAACGAGGCCGCAGCTCATTCCATGGAAATGATGGCGAAGGTGACCCGCAGTAACTGGACGGCCATTGCTTTTGCCGCACTGCAAGCAACAGCCTTCTCCACGGATATCCCCTTCTGGGAGGCGCCGACGGTGACCGACGAGGAAGTCCGATGGGCCATTCGTAAGGCGCATTCGCTGGGGTTGAAGGTATGTCTGAAGCCGATCGTGAACTGCGCGGACGGAACTTGGCGAGCGCACATTAATTTTTTTGATCGAGACGTCCCTTGTGAACCAAAATGGTCTGACTGGTTTGCCTCGTATCGCGCATATCTCCTTCATTTCGCGCAAATCGCCGAGGAAACCGGGTGCGAGATGTTCTGTATCGGCTGCGAAATGGTGCAAACCGACCGGCGGGAAGCGGAATGGCGCGCTTTGATCGCCGACATTCGCCAGGTTTACCACGGACTGCTGACGTATAACTGCGACAAATATCAAGAGGACAATGTGATGTGGTGGGATGCCCTGGATGTGATCAGTTCCAGCGGCTACTACCCGATCGGAGACTGGGATCGTCAGCTGGATCGAATTGAAAGCGTTGTCCGGAGATACGGTAAGCCGTTTTTGTTTATGGAAGCCGGCTGCCCGAGCCGCACCGGGTCGGCGAACGTCCCAAATGACTGGACGCTGCAGGGTGCAGTGAATGAGGCAGAACAGGCGGAATATTACCGCACGATGCTGGAGAAATGCGGAGAACGCGATTGGGTCCGCGGCTTGATGCTGTGGGATTGGCCGGCGCGGCTGTACGATCGGAGCCAGGCTGCAACAAATGATGGTTACTGCATTTATGGCAAGGAAGCGGAGACGGTCGTAGCTGAAGCTTATGCCGCCAAGCTGAACGCGATCGAGCGATAAGGAGGTTTTTTACGTGGAAACCCATGATTGGAAGGTACAGCTGCAGCAGGAGCTGCAAGGCAACATTCTCCCGTTTTGGATCGAACATACAATCGATTGGCAGCATGGCGGCTTTGTCGGATACATCGATGAGCAGCTCAACAAGCACCCCGAGGCCGATAAAGGGCTGGTGCTGCACGCCCGCATTCTATGGACCTTCGCTTCGGCCTATCGTCGATTTCCCGATCCCAAATACCTGGAAATCGCCGAGCGGGCTTATGATTACCTGAAGACGCATTTTGTGGACCCTCAGTACGGCGGTTTCTATTGGATGGTGGATGTCCAAGGACGGCCGGTTCAAGACAAAAAGCAGGTCTACGGGCAAGCGTTTGTCATTTACGCTTTGACTGAATATTATCGCGCAACCTCCAGCGAAGAGGCATTGGAGCAAGCGGTCAACCTCTACCGCCTGCTGGAGCAGCACAGCTATGATCCGGTTCATAAAGGCTATGTTGAGGCTCTGTCCCGCGACTGGAAACCCACCGGGGATTTAAGTCTCAGCAACAAGGATCTAAACGAAAAGAAATCGATGAATACGCACCTGCACGTGCTGGAGGCGTACACCAATTTGTACCGGGTATGGAAATCCTCTGAGCTGCGGGGCAGCTTGTCCGAGCTGATCGAAGTGACGCTAGAGCAAATCATCGATCCGAAAACTGCCCACTTCCTGCTGTTCTTCGATGACGGCTGGCAGGTCAAAGGACATCATGTCTCGTATGGCCATGATATCGAGGGCAGCTGGCTGCTCGTCGAGGCAGCCGAGGTGCTGGGTGAGCCCGCTCTGCTGCAGCGCGTGAAGGAAACCGCCTTAAAGATGGCCGAGGCTGTGTATGCGGAAGGCGTTGACCGGGACGGCGGGATATGGAACGAAGCCGATCCAAACGGCCTGACTGACGATAACAAAGACTGGTGGCCGCAGGCGGAAGCGATGGTTGGTTTCTACAATGCGTACCAACTGACCGGAGACCCCAAGTACCGGGCGGCTGCAGCAAATTCCTGGAGCTTTATTCAAACGTATCTGGTGGATCATAAACACGGCGAATGGTTCTGGGGCGTGGATCGAGGCGGCGCACCGTTGCCGGGCGAACCAAAGGTCAGCCCTTGGAAATGCCCTTATCATAACAGCCGCGCGTGTCTGGAAATGCTGGAGCGTCTGGAACGTGAGAAGTAATTTGATGGATCGGAGGAATTGAGAATGAGCCTATTTGACGAAAGAAAACAGCAGCTGACCGAACGTTACGAACAGCTGATTGCGCGCCGCAACGAGAAAATGCCCTATGGCAACGGGGTGTACGACCGCTACCGCTATCCGGTCTTGACGGCGGAGCATGCGCCGCTCATTTGGAGATACGATTTCAATCCGGCGACGAATCCGTATTTCTCTGAACGCCTTGGCGTCAACGGCGTGTTTAATCCGGGAGCCATCGAGCTGAATGGAAAATTTTATCTGATCGCCCGCGTTGAAGGCGTAGACCGCAAATCGTTCTTCGCTGTAGCCGAGAGCGATAACGGCATCGACGGCTTCCGTTTCTGGGATAAGCCGGTGGTTATGCCCGAAACCGAAGATCCGGACGTCAACGTCTACGACATGCGGGTCGTGCGGCATGAAGACGGCTGGATTTACGGACTGTTCTGTACGGAGCGGAAAGACCCCCATGCGCCGCGGGGAGATCTGTCGAGCGCCGTAGCCCAGTGCGGCATCGCCCGCACGAAGGATCTCGTCACTTGGGAGCGGTTAGCCGACCTGAAAACGAAATCTCCGCAGCAGCGCAATGTGGTGCTGCACCCCGAGTTCGTAGACGGGAAATACGCGTTCTACACCCGTCCGCAGGACGGCTTCATCGACGCCGGCTCCGGCGGCGGCATCGGCTGGGGGTTGTCTGATTCGATCGAGCAGGCGGTCATCGACGAGGAAATCATCGTTGACGACCGCAAGTACCATACGATCAAAGAGGTCAAGAACGGCCAAGGTCCCGCCCCGATCAAAACGGATAAAGGCTGGCTGCACATCGCCCATGGCGTGCGGGGAACGGCGGCCGGGCTCCGCTACGTGCTGTACGCCTTCCTCTCCGACTTGCAGGAGCCGCAGCGGGTGACGCATCGGCCGGGCGGCCATCTGATCGCACCGGAAGGCGAGGAGCGTGTCGGCGATGTGTCCAACGTCGTGTTCTGTAACGGCGTCATCGCCCGCGACAACGGCGACGTCTTCATCTATTACGCTTCCTCTGATACGCGCATCCACGTCGCCACAACGACGGTCGACCGGCTGCTGGACTACGTGCTGAACACGCCGGAGGATCCGCTGCGCTCCTATGCCTGCGTACAGCAACGAATCGATTTGATCGAGCGGAATATCCAATTTCTGAACAAGTAAAACAAGCGAGCTGCCAGGAGTTCATCTCTTGGCAGCTCGTTTGTTTGAGTTGACTTCTTTACTCGGCCTTTCGATGCGGCTCGGCGGTGGAATCCCGGTATACCGTCTCGACGGAGATCATGATTTTCTCCCGCGGCGCGTCCGGTTGGGCCAGTCGTTCCAGCAGCTTCCTCACCGCCCGCTGGCCAAGGTTCTCCTTCGGCACGTTAATGGTGGTAATGGCCGGAGTGTACCGGGCCGCATCGTCGATATTGTCAAACCCGCTGACCGTGATATCCCCGGGCACGTGAAGGCCAATCTCACTCAGGACGGAGCAGGCATGCATCGCGATGGAGTCGTTCGCACACACAAGCGCGGTCGGGAGCGTCCCTTCCGCTTTCTGCCCCTCCAGCCATCCGCGCAGCACGTCGCCGTAAGCCCCGGTGTCGACACCTTCCAGCTCCAGCATCGGATCCTCCAGGGACTGCGGTGTCAAGCCGTTCTCCTCCAAGGCGCTGCGGAAGCCAATCCAGCGGTCCCGAAAGCTGCGGGAAAACGTTAAATTGCCTAAGAAATGCAGCTTCCGATGCCCCAGGCCGATCAGGTGATTGGTCAAACGGGCCATCCCATCAACGTTGTTAGCGAAGACCGTGTCGCTTGGAATCAGCGGGTCCTCATGATCGACCAGCACGATCGGCAGCCCGATCCGGTGTACCTCCAGCAGGAATGGGGTGGCGATCTGCCCCACCCCGATCATCCCCAGAATCCCGTCAGGATTCAGGATGCTCATGAAGTTGTCACCGCGAGGTTCGGATACGATAATCATCCCCAGCTCCTGCGCCTCCAGCTCCCGGGAGATGCCTTCCAGCAGTCTACCCCAATACAGCGATTCCTTGTTCTGAAACCGGATATTTGGCATCAGCACCAGCACTGACTGCTTGCCGGCCGGTGCCGGCAGCGCGGTTCCCGTAGGGATGACGTTCTTCACATAACCGTTCTTCTGATTAAAATACCCAAGCTGGGAGGCAGCTTGAATGACCCGCTCCCGGGTCTGCTCGCTGACCCCTCCCTTGCCGGACAAAGCTTTGGATACAACGAATTTCGAGACGCCTAGATGGTCGGCGATTTGCTGCATCGTAATTTTTTTCAAGGACTCTAACCTCCGAAATAACGTATAACGAACGGGTTCATAACAATATAACAACAGTATAACAAACTCGCCATTCGTTATAAATCGTTATTTCATTCGCCTGGACCAAACCAGGAGGCAACCCAATGAATGCTCTTCTGCGACGCCTGCTGCAATAGGTGAGCCGCTTTGTCGGCAAATCGGTCGATGGCCGGCGGCGAGGGTGGCGGCATCATCAGGTCAGCTGGCGTCTGCAGCGCCTGACCGCCCCCCGTCGTGTTTGGCACATCGGTCCCGGATGGGGAGGTTCCGTAGCCGGGAACCTGGGTATAACCGCCTGTCGTTCCTTGCGGCGCGGCATTGCCTTGACCAGTTGTCCAAATGGGGGGGGATCCGGCGGTCCAACCGTTGTTGTTCTGCTGCAATTGCTGCTGTAATTGCTGTTGCGATTGTTGCGGCTGCTGCGATTGCGGATAGGGATAGATCATGGATTGTCCGTTCATGCCTGCAGTCGTCCCTCCGGTTTGAAATCCGGGGCCGAGGATCGAGCTGGTTCCGCTTTCGGCAAGCTGCATCCCCAGCGTCACCCCAGTCGCCAGCAATAAACCGTATACCAATGTTTTTCGCAGCATTTTAGCCATGTCCATCCCCCATTCAAATCAAGATTTCTTGTTTGTGCTGTTCGTTCCTTTGTTCGCGCTGTCCGAAGACTTATTGGAACTGCCCGCGCCTTTGTTCGTGGTGCCAGCGGACTTGTCCGTGCTCTTTGCGCTGCCGCTAGCGATGCCGTTCGTACTGCTCTTCGACAGCTTGCCTGCTTTCTCCGCGTCCTGACTTTCCCAATACAGATCGGCCAAAATTCCGGCCAGCACCTTGGCGGTACGCTCCAGCTCTTCCTGGCTGTTGTCGATGCCGCCGATTTCGATCAGCACGCTGTTCGGCGACAGCGACTGGTTATATTCCCCGTTGCCTTGGGAAGACGTCTTCCCCCAGATGCCTCTGGAAATCCCGGGATACGCCTTCTCCAACCGTTCATGGATGGAGCTGGCGAATTTCTCATTCTCGCGCCAATTCTTGTTCCCGTGTCCGATAATGAAGTATACCTGGGCATAATTCACACCGTTGATGGTTGTTGTCGTTTTGTCGTGGCGCTGCGAGTCGCGGTGAATATCGATAAAATATTGCAGCTGACCGTTTTCAGCCATCGCTTGTTTGACAGTCTCTCGTGAATATTTATATGAGTAGTTGTAGTTGTAATTGCTCACCTTGGCCGCATAATTTTCGTACGTGTGTAAGGTTGCGACCCCTCTGCGTTCCAGCTCTTTCGCCAAGGCCTCTCCAACTAAGCCTACGTTCTTCTTATCCTCCGCCGAGCTCGGATTATCTACATTCGTGCCAAGCACGGGATTAAAAGATTCTTGCGGATGGGAATGATAGATCATCACGATATTTTTGTTGCCCGGCTTGATGGAAGGCTCCTCCTGATCCCCGGACGTGCCGTCCGTCTTCCCCGGTTCCACTGCTGGCGGCTGTGCTGTGTCCGAATTGTCGCCGTCCTTCCCGAGATCCGCGTTACTTCCGTCATCGGGGATATCCGGTTCCGGGTGATCCGGCGCACTTCCGTCGGCTCCTGCGCCTGGCCGGTAGTCCTCCGGAGCCTGGGCCGTCCCGTTGCCGGAGCCGGTGCGCAGCAGGATCGGACTGTCAGCGCCAAGCCCTGGGACTTCCCGGGCTACCAAGCTCTTTGGATCGGACGGATTCACGTCCGTCAACAGCTGAAAGACGAAGTTCGTCACCTGCCGCCCGGAAATCGCCGGGGTCTGCTTCTCGCTAGCCACATGCGGCAGCTCCATGCCAACCATATCCATGAAGAATCCGCTGGACAGCGAGGCCGCCAGTCCTTTCATCGAGGAGACAGGAGAGGTGTTCAGCTGTTTCTCAGCGATCCCCAGCACCCCCAGCATGACGAAGAAGATCACCGACATGACCGACAGCAGCAAAAAGGTGCGTCCCATCGCCAACACATGAAGCAGATTCCTTCTCATTTTCCCTAGATTCCAAGCCTTGAATTTCATATGCATGTCCTCCTCCAGCCGCTTTCAAACTATATTCCAAATCTATGAACCTAGTTGAAAGGCTAGAACCTCAAATTCTCACACAAAAAAAGAAATCCGCTAGATTCGCGGATTTCCTTGAGATTTAAGGAGAAGGAACTAGAAGCAGCATACGCTCGTTAATGCGTGTAGGACGCCACGTTATCCGGAGTAACTGCCTCATGCAGCGAGATGTTGAGTCCGCTTGCAATGACGTTGGCAACGTCCTCGATGAATTCATCAATTTCCTTCGGCGTGACGATCAAATCATGGCCGAGCGGTTCAAGCACCTCTTTGACGAGACCCAGACGCTCGTTTTCGCTCAGGTCGTTCAGCATGCCCATGATCTGCTTGGTCGGAGCTTTTCCGTCGTCGCTTTCCTGGTTAAAATGATTTTTCATCAAATCCAATACATTATTTACGATCGTCGATGCGTAGCACACCGTTGGAACGCCGATGGCGATACAAGGCACGCCCAAAATTTCCTTGGTCAGCCCCCGCCGCTTATTGCCGATCCCTGAGCCGGGATGGATGCCGATATCGGCGATCTGGATCGTGGTATTCACCCGCTCCAACGAGCGCGAAGCCAGCGCATCGATGGCGATGATGAGATCGGGTTTTGTCCGATCCACGATCCCCTGCACCACTTCGCTGGATTCAATACCGGTAATGCCAAGCACCCCGGGGGCAATCGCGCTGACCTCGCGGTAACCTGGCGCTACCTGGTCCGGTGTCAGCTCAAAATAATGGCGGGTGACCATCACATTTTCCACCACCAGCGGTCCAAGCGCATCCGGCGTGACGTTCCAGTTGCCGAGGCCAACGATCAACGTCTTCGCCTCCGGTCCAACCCCGATTTTATTTAAAAATGCAGTAAACTCCTTGGCGAACGCCGCAGCCACCTTCTCCTGCAGCTCGGTATCCTGATTGCGGAGACCGGGAACCTCCAGCGTCACATAATGCCCCTGGATTCGTCCAATTTGCCGCGAGGCTGCCTCATCGGTCACATCCAGACGGGTAATCTTGATCCCGTCCTGTTCCTCGACCTGCTCATTGAGCCCAGGGACCGGGCCGCCATGGATCGTCTCCGCCATTTCCTTCGATTCAACGGCCAAGTCAGTGCGTACGGAATATTCGCGCAAGTCCAAGTTCATGCCATAAGACCTCCATTTCCTCTGATTGCCTTTATTGTGCGGGAGAGGGAATGGGTTTATACATCCCTTCTGCGAGGCTGAAAAACTTGCGCGAAATCGAGAGATTCGGTATGATGAATTTATTGCTTTTTGCTATCTTGCGTGATAAAATATTTTAAGTTGTGAATCATCTGGGTTGATATATGCTTTACAGGAGGTGAATGCAATGCCTAACATTAAATCCGCAATCAAACGCGTAAAAACGAGCGACAAACGCCGCGCGTTGAACGCTTCGCAAAAATCCGCCCTGCGTACGGCTGTGAAGACAGTTGACACCGCTCTGGCGAACAACGAAGTTGAAGCAGCTAAAGCTGCTTTCGTGGCTGCTACCAAAAAATTGGACAAAGCCGTTACGAAAGGTCTGATCCACAAAAATGCAGCTGCCCGTAAGAAATCCCGCTTGGCTAAAAAATTAAACGAACTTACGTCCCAAGCGTAAGTCTCGTTAAATGATACGAAGCTCAAAAAGACCTGAACGATAAATCGTTCAGGTCTTTTTGGTTATTGTTTAGGTCGGGCTTGTACCTCAAGCCGCCAGTTTTAGCAGGAACAGCTCCAGCCCCAGGACTTTGTCGATCTGCCCGCTCTTCATCCGGTAGTCCAGTTCGGCCAGCTCGGACAAAATCGCCTTCAGGCGGCCGGTCTCAAACTTCCGGGCCTGGTCGCCGGCCAGCTTGACGACGTACGGATGCAGGCTCAGCTGGGAGGCAATTTGCTGCTGCGAATAGCTTTGGCGGGCGAGCTCCTTCACCTGCAGCATAATCCGGAACTGGCGGGCGATCAGCGCCGCAATTTTAATCGGTTCCTCACGTTGCTTCAGCAGCTCGTAGAAAATGCCCAGCGCCTGCTCCAGCCGAATCGCGGCGATATGCTCCACCATCACGAACACGTTCTGCTCTGTGCTGCGCGCCACCAGCTGCTCCACCGCAGCAGTATCGATCATGCCGCCGGCTCCGGCGTACAAGCAGAGCTTGTCCATTTCCGCAGCCAATACAGCCATCTGCACACCGCTTGCCGCAATTAATGCTTCCGCGGCATCCCGTCCAATTCGGCAACCTCGCTTCTCTACCTCTTGCACAACCCACTGAACAAGCTCGCCGCCGCCAAGCGGCAAAAAGGACAACACCGTACCCGCCGCCTTGATCGCTTTGACAACCTTCTTTCGCTCGTCCAGCTTTTCACCGTTCACGACAAACACAACGACGCTATGTTCTGCCGGGTTGCCGATATACGTCAGCAGCGCCTCGACTTTATGCTCAATCTTGCCGCCTTCCTTGCCGCCTGCTACAAGCAGGGTGGAGTCGCGTACAACGATCAGCTTGCGCTCCACGAGAAAAGGCATCGTCTCCGCCTCCTCGACCACCACCTCAATCGGCGTCTCCGCCAAATCAAAGGTCGCGATGGCAAAATCCTTCTGATCCGGATCCACCAGCTGATCCTGGAGCAAACTAACAAACTCCTGAATTTGATACTTCTCCGTACCGTAACATACGTACAACGGGGAGACCCGCCCCTGCTTAATGTCTTTTATCGCTTGTTTTTGCTTTGCGTCCATCCGGTATCTCCCTTTCGACTTTGTTGCCTTCTTCCATCATACTTCGATTTCACGCATTCGTCCAAGCTCTGTTTATTGTTGTTCAGTCGAAATACCGTCAAGTTACTTGAGGTCACAGCAAGGGGAAACGTGCGCGGTTGTTATTAGACGGGGATGCGGCGGAAAATGTTCAGTTGCATGACAGGGGTTGTACTGTTCCAGCTCCGATGTACCGCGAAATGGGCCTAAGGTTGGCCTAAAGTAACGTAACGGACCGTACAGCCCTTATTTGTACATTTCCCGGCTATTTCCCGCTGTAACGGACACCTGAGACCTTATTGGGCACTTCCAGCACCCTTTTAGCTGGATTTGTCCAGAATAAGGTCTCCTCGGTCCGTTAGAATCGGTAAGCCTACGATATGTGAAAATAGCGGCTCTAGAGTCCGTTAGCCTGCGGGGATACCAGGAACCGAGCTCGCAAGGCCCGGCTGAATTCAAGATTCGACGTCGA
>NZ_JALXVO010000110.1:0-1710 GCF_025151705.1 Paenibacillus sp. p3-SID1389
AAGTCCAGCGGTATGATGTCAAGCTGTTGATTTAATCGAATTGGAAATTTCCCGTGCCTGTTGAGCGCGGAGTCACGAAAAAAGGGCGCATCAAACCAAACCCAGCCAAAAACCATGTCAGATACCAGATTTTTACTGGGAATTCGTGAAGGACTAAGGCAAAGGAGGCGTTAATCCTTGGCGCTATTCACCTTCCTTCGAGGCGTGTAGAGTTGGCCGCTGCGTAGCAGCACATCGACCAGACGCACGAGTTTTCTTGCCGTTAAGACGAGGGCGCGTTTGTGTTGATTCTTGGGCACTTCGTGATACTTCTTCCGGTAATATTCACCGAATTCTTCATCGCGCATCCTAACCGAGTTGGCAGCTTCAACGAGGTAGTAGCGCAGGAATCGGTTGCCGGATTTGATGCGGGCGGTGTCCTCCGCCTCGAAGACGCCGGACTGGTGCCTGCGCCACGTCAGACCCGCGTACTTGGCGACGGCGGCTTGATCCTTGAACCGTTCAATATCGCCGAGTTCGCCGAGCAGACCGGCTGCATAGACTTTGCCGATGCCGGGCACTGACAGCAAGCACTGAGCGCCTTGAATGCCGTCGAGGACCCGCTCGATCGCTTTGTCGAGATCCTTGAGCTGCTTCTGGATGCTGCGGATGGATTCGATGGAGGTGCCGAGCACCAGGTCAATCGAATCCTCCACGACCTTGGACAGCCGATAGGAGGCGCGGGCAGCTTGCTGAATGCAGCGGGCGACCCGCTCGGGATCGGGGAAACGATTGCGTCCCTTGTCCCGCAGATAGTCGGCCAGATCGGCCACGTCCATCTCGGCGATGTCATCGAGGCTGAACTTCTCGGAGAGCATCTCCATGAGCGCATGGCCAAACACGGAGCTGTCGACCTCGGTTGTAAACGCATTGCACTTGTAGAACAGGTTCTGCAAGAAGTACTGCTTCTCGCGAGCCAAGTTATGGACCAAGTGGAAACGCATGCGCGTGAGGCGTTGAAGGGCGACATACTGCTCCTGCATGACGATGGTGGTCGTCAGGCGGCCGAAGCGCAGGCGATCCGCAATGACCCAGGCGTCGAGCCGGTCGGTCTTGTCCATATCCGCATAGGCTTCTCTGAACTTGCTGATGAGCTTGGGGTTCAAGGTGAACACCTTGGCCTTGCGCTCTCGAAGCGCTGGATCCTGATGCAGGTACATGGCAGGGTGCCAGCTGTAGACGGAAGTGGCTTCCAAGCCGATGTGAATCTCGGTGACGGCCAACTTGTCCGCTGCAGCGACGATTTGGTCACGCAAGTGCGAGGCGCCATTCAAATTGTTTTTGACGGTGAGTGTCTCAAGCTTGTCACCGTCAGCGTTCATGAAACACGCTTCGAGCTCTTGCGAGCTCACGTCAATACCGACAAAAAGCTTCAAGTGAAATTCCTCCTTTCGCTAGGGATTCAGGGAATGGACGCTCCGGGATGCCTCCGGCGCACGCGCAGATCTATCACCCTCGCGTATGAGGACACACTTCGGGCCATGAGCTGCCCCGGATCTGCTAAAACCGGGCATGGGATGCCGAAGGGAACAGCCAGCGGGTAAGAAGCTCAGACGCGTACCGGAGAAACAGACTTAAGGAGTAGACGATGCTACTGGAGGCAGAAGGATTTCCCCGAATGGACCCTACGTTCCATTGTCCAGAGGCATACCGGAAAGTCCAGTCCCTGAT
>NZ_JALXVO010000111.1:0-1703 GCF_025151705.1 Paenibacillus sp. p3-SID1389
TTCACGAGGGGGAACTGTGAACGAAATAAGGGCTCTACGGTCCGTTACCGTTACAGACAACATAACACCTGAGCTTTTTATGAAGCACTCAACCATTGCATGCATACGTCAAACGAGATAAACTAAGCTCAAATCGGACGTGAAGCACACGCCGTCTTGATACCTCGCCCCTTAGTGGTGAAAAGGTATCGGGACGGCGTTTTTGTTTTCACAATTGGAGAAAGGTGGAGATGGGATGAAATTTGAACAAGCATTTGATGCGTGGATGGCACAACAAATGGAGGAGGAGAAGAATCCTAGACGATTGGAGCTCCTCAAAAAGGGGTTGGGGCACGGCACCATGGAGTTTTTGAGGTTCGTATGGTTCCCTGCCGTTGGACAATTTGATCACTTATACCCGGAGTGGGAGGTACGCGACTTTAATAACGGTTACCGATACTTGGACCTCGCTTATCTCCCAGGGGCAGGCTCGGCTAAGGGAGCGATTGAGATTCAAGGATACGGCCCCCATGCAAGAGATCTAGATGTCCGACGTTTTAAAGATTTATGTTGGCGTCACAGTTTATTGGCTTTGGATGGTTGGACGTTACTCCCTATCGCTTACTTGTCTATTGTAGAGGAGCCGAAGCAATGCCAACAGCTGGTCCTGTCTTTTGTCGGCAAATTCATGACCCTTGCAGTACAACCAGATTTAGATTGGCTTGAGGCGGAAACAGTACGTTTTGCGAGACGTCTGCTACGGCCCTTTAGTCCATTGGAACTTTCGGAGCATTTGCGGATTACGGATCGACACGCCAGACGCATATTGCACGGGTTAGCTCAAAAACAGCAATTATCTGTTGCAAGCGGGAAGCACCGATATCGGACATATTGTCTTGTGCGTTGAGAAGCGGGGGTCGGGCAACTTCCAGCAGTGGATTTGCCGTATGGTGGGTCTACCTATATGTGATGTGAGACGTGGCTCTCTGCTCCGGATTTCTAGCTAAGATGAACGTAAACAAAAGACAGCCCTCCAAATTGCTACATCTCGTAGGTTAAAATGGAAAGTGTAAACCAAACCATTTCAGAGCTACATAGCAAAGGAGAGCTGATACTATGTAGTCTACCACAAAATTCGTCGGTTTAGATGTATCCAAAGAAAAAATTTCGGTTGCGATTGCAGATGTGGGTGGGGAGTCACCCCGCTATTATGGGACTATCCCTCATACGGCGGCGGCATTACGCAAACTTATCAAGGAACTGGGTCCGGCCGAAAACCTCTCGTTTTGTTATGAGGCCGGTCCCACAGGCTATGAAACTTACCGGTGGATTACTTCCATGGGAGCCGAGTGCGTTGTCATTGCGCCTTCACTTATTCCCAAACGCCCCGGCGACCAAGTGAAAACAGATCGACGGGATGCGGAGCAACTCGCACGTTTGTATCGTGCAGGAGAACTCACTCCCATTTACGTCCCCGAGCGGGAAGATGAGGCTCTGCGAGAATTGGTTCGCGCCCGGGAAACGGCCAAGGAAGATGCCCATCGGGCTCTTCAGCGGATCTTGAAGTTCCTGCTTCGTCACCAGATTGAACCGCCAGCCACCATAAAGCGTCGCTGGACCAAGAAGTATCGCGTCTGGTTAGGGCAGCTTACGTTCCCGTATGAGTCCGTGCACGTGGCATTCAGTGAAATGCTTCATGCCTTAGATGAAATCGAGCAGCGCAA
>NZ_JALXVO010000112.1:0-1625 GCF_025151705.1 Paenibacillus sp. p3-SID1389
TGCTCCTGAAAAAGTCGATTTTCAAAAATAGTTTCGGGTTGCTGGCTGGGTTGTGAGGGGGAACTTTCCCTAATGATCGGTTTCCATGTTAGTTTTGGAGCATTTTTGCCGCTCTTTGCAGGTTGTGGGTCAGAATCCCGAAGCCGACCCAGCATTTTGAGCCGACAAAGCCCCGATACCTGCTGCGGTTCAAACCGTACTTCCGCTTGAGAAGACTAATCTTCGCTTCTCCAGCTGCACGGTAACGCTGCAAGTCTTTGAACCATAATTCGTTTTCGTACTCGGATCGGGCAATGCCTTTTTTGCCCTTTCGCGGCAAGCTAGCTCGCTTCACACCAAGTTCGGTAATGGCCGTTTCGTTCTTCTTGCTTGAGAAACCGCGGTCGGTCGCTACAGCTTGCGGCGCTTTGCCGAATTGCTTGATATGCGCCTGTACAGCGGGAACGAGCAGTTCATCATCCGAGGGGTTCCCCTCGTAGACAGCGTAGCCGGTCACAAAGCCGCTTTCCGTCTCGTCGATTCGCACCTTGTAGCCGAACTCAGTTCCTTTGGCCAGCTTACCTTTCTTAATCGGTCTTGCTTCCGGGTCAAAGAAACTGACGATCCGATCTGCGATGATTCGATTGCCGGAAACGACCTGTTTGGCTTGTTCCAACAACTTGCCGGTTAGCGTGACCGCCTCGGTCAGTTTGGTTTTACTTTGTCGAAGAGCAGCTTTGCCCTTGTCTTGCAGTTTCTCGATAACGGCTTGCGCCTTGTTCACAACGTTCTCGGCTACTTCGATTACGCTCCCAGTGATCCGGTCAACTTCTTCCCAAGATTCACGGGTGCGGCGACGTAGAACTTTCGCGATGGACAGAATCTTTTCCTTGATTTCTGCCGTACGATCTTCAAAGCCTTGAACAGTGTGGGAGGCGACTTTCCGGATTTTCTGAATCGTTCGAGTGATGACTTTTACGCCATCTTGCAACAGCGTAGCGTCTGTCGGGTGATGGATGTCGGATTCCACCACCGTCGTATCCGTGCGCAATTTGCGGGTTTTCAGAACGGCTTTTTCCTCACACTGCTTTACGAGTGCGGCATTGATGTCTTCGACGATCTTGTCGCCGTAGCGTTTGCGGGCATAGATGAGCGTAGACGGGTCGGGCATCGGTTCGTCGATGGCAAACCGGCAGAACATTCGCCATGTGATGCTGTCACCGACTTCCTTCACGAGTGACTCGTAGCCTAAATTGTATTTATGCTTCAGGACCATAAGACGGATGTACTTTTCAATTGCAAGCGTAGGACGGCCGCTTTTCTTGCCTTTCGGGTGCAACTCAGTAAACGGTTGAAGAAAACGGTCGTCGTCCAGTAATTGATCTATGATTGCAAGCTCGACCGGCAACTTTCTAACAGATTCCGGGAGAATGGCATCCCAGATGGTCAATTGCTCGTCTCGAAGTTTCAACATTTTCTTCACCTCTTGGAAGGATTCCCGAGGGCTTCTGTTGAACTCCTATAGCAAAGGAATTCTTCCCTCGGGGTGTGGAACTTTGTTATCTCGTCAATAACAATTTCCATTTTGAGGTGCTGAATTCCTTTTAATTATGCTCAAAACACCCTGACTTTTTCAGGGGAAACTA
>NZ_JALXVO010000113.1:0-1599 GCF_025151705.1 Paenibacillus sp. p3-SID1389
GGGGTAGGGGAGCGTTGTATGCGGGTTGAAGGTTGACCGGAAGGACAGCTGGACTTCATACAAGTGAGAATGCCGGTATGAGTAACGAAAAGATCAGTGAGAATCTGATCCGCCGAAAGCCTAAGGGTTCCTGAGGAAGGTTCGTCCGCTCAGGGTAAGTCGGGACCTAAGGCGAGGCCGAAAGGCGTAGTCGAAGGACAACAGGTAGAAATTCCTGTACCACCGTAATCCGTTATGAGCGATGGGGTGACGCAGTAGGGTAGTGACGCGAGCTGATGGATGCTCGTCCAAGCAGTGAGGCTGGTGTGTAGGCAAATCCGCACACCGATAAGGCTAGGCTGTGATGGGGAGGGAAAATTTACAGTACCGAAGGTCATGATCTCACACTGCCAAGAAAAGCCTCTAGCCAGGAGAAGGTGCCCGTACCGCAAACCGACACAGGTAGGCGAGAAGAGAATTCTAAGGCGCGCGGAAGAACTCTCGTTAAGGAACTCGGCAAAATGACCCCGTAACTTCGGGAGAAGGGGTGCCTCGGTAGGGTGAATAGCCCGAGGGGGCCGCAGTGAAAAGGCCCAAGCGACTGTTTAGCAAAAACACAGGTCTGTGCGAAGCCGCAAGGCGAAGTATACGGGCTGACGCCTGCCCGGTGCTGGAAGGTTAAGGGGAGCGGTTAGGGTTTAGCCCGAAGCTGTGAACCGAAGCCCCAGTAAACGGCGGCCGTAACTATAACGGTCCTAAGGTAGCGAAATTCCTTGTCAGGTAAATTCTGACCCGCACGAATGGCGTAACGACTTGGGCGCTGTCTCAACGAGAGATCCGGTGAAATTTTAATACCTGTGAAGATGCAGGTTACCCGCGACAAGACGGAAAGACCCCATGGAGCTTTACTGCAGCTTGATATTGGACTTGGATACGATTTGTACAGGATAGGTGGGAGCCTAGGAAGCCGGAGCGCCAGCTTCGGTGGAGGCGCCGTTGGGATACCACCCTGATCGTATCTAGGTTCTAACCTGGTACCGTAATCCGGTACGGGGACAGTGTCAGGTGGGCAGTTTGACTGGGGCGGTCGCCTCCTAAAGAGTAACGGAGGCGCCCCAAGGTTCCCTCAGAATGGTTGGAAATCATTCGAAGAGTGCAAAGGCAGAAGGGAGCTTGACTGCGAGACTGACAAGTCGAGCAGGGACGAAAGTCGGGCTTAGTGATCCGGTGGTACCGCATGGAAGGGCCATCGCTCAACGGATAAAAGCTACCCTGGGGATAACAGGCTTATCTCCCCCAAGAGTCCACATCGACGGGGAGGTTTGGCACCTCGATGTCGGCTCATCGCATCCTGGGGCTGAAGTAGGTCCCAAGGGTTGGGCTGTTCGCCCATTAAAGCGGTACGCGAGCTGGGTTCAGAACGTCGTGAGACAGTTCGGTCCCTATCTGTCGTGGGCGTAGGAAATTTGAGAGGAGCTGTCCTTAGTACGAGAGGACCGGGATGGACGCACCGCTGGTGCACCAGTTGTTCCGCCAGGAGCACAGCTGGGTAGCTAAGTGCGGACGGGATAAGCGCTGAAAGCATCTAAGCGTGAAGCCCCCCTCAAGATGAGATTTCCC
>NZ_JALXVO010000114.1:0-1591 GCF_025151705.1 Paenibacillus sp. p3-SID1389
GATAGTGTAAAATCTCTGTGGGTGTAGGAATTGGAAAAAGCGGATATAGAAAAAGAGCTTCTCCCTTGGTAAAGTGATGTTTGCGCACAACACACCAAGAAGGAGGAAGCTCCTGTGAGCCACTTTACCACAACAATGCCGACGATGAAAGAGATTGAGCAATGGATTTTCCGGAAAATGCAGGAGGAATTCGCTCGTGCGATGAAGCAGGTGCTGGAGGCGCTGGATCAGCAGATCCTGGAGCAACGGGACCGAGAGCGTTATCGAGTAAAGGACGAGCGTGAAACAAGCGTCAACACAGTGTTCGGGAATGTGCGCTTTAAGCGGAGATTGTACTGTGACCGTAGAAGCGGCAAACACGTGTATCTGCTGGATCAGCTGTTGCAATTCGAAGGGCGCGGGAAAGTCAGTCCGCATTTGGAAGAGACAGCAATCGCATTCGCAAGCCAAGGACCGTCGTACCGGGACAGCGCAAAGAGGCTGGAGCAGCTTTTGGGCTACAATGTGCTGAGCCACCAAGCGATCAGGGAAAAACTGATGGAGCGTGCGCAACAGCCGATGCCAGCGGTGAAACGGCGCGCTGCCCGCGTGCTGTTCGTGGAAGTGGATGGGCTGTACACGAAGCTGCAGCGGAGCAAAAAGCGCGGGATGGAGAACGCAATTGCAGTCGTACACGAAGGCTGGGAGAAGAACGGCAAGCGGGTACAGCTGAAGAACAAACAGCATTACCTGCATACGAGCGGCGGCGACTTCTGGGAAGGGTTCGGGGACTTTCTGGTGGAGCGTTACGAAATCGACGAGAACACGTGGCTTGTGGTGAACGGAGACGGCGCGGCGTGGATCGGGGAATGTACATCCTACTTTCACCAATGTCTGTACATGCTGGACCGCTTTCATGTGGCGCGTGATTTGAAACGCTTTGTCGGTCATTTGCCGCAGGTGTGGGAGAGAGTGAGACGGTCTTTGGCCAAACAGGATGCAGCCGCGCTTATGGCGGTCCTGGAAGGCGTGTCGGAGCAAGAGATAGCGGAAGAGAACCGGAAGGATTGGAAGCCGTATAAAAGATTTCTAAAGCGGCATGAGAAGCATTTGGACGACTACCGAAAAACACTCCAGGCGAAGGGGATCGACACAAGCGGCATGCGCCCGATGGGAAGCGCGGAATCGCAGATGCGTATATTCGCCAAGCGGACGAAGCGTGGCGGGTACAGTTGGAGTGAGCGAGGCGTCAGGGCGATGCTGAGGACGATGATGAGGATTCAAGAAGCGGGCACGGTGGTAAGAACGGTTGAAGGACAAGCGAGTAAGCAGGCAACGCCGCAGCAGTCGATAAACATGCGGCAATTGCTCAAGAACGTGACGCAACCGGTCAAGGGTTGTATCGCTGGAATGATTCGCATGCTGCAAGGACCGAAGCAAAGCAGCACAACGGGTATGGCACTCAAAGCACTTCGCGGATAACGGCAAAAAATTCTGACAAATCACTTGTGTTTGATGAAAGAACGAAGCAAAGCGCTTACAAGGAAGAGGTTCCTTCGGGGTTCGCGTTCCAGGCATCTTAAATGACTGCCCACGCTAGCTTGACACTGAC
>NZ_JALXVO010000115.1:0-1585 GCF_025151705.1 Paenibacillus sp. p3-SID1389
CCTGAATTTCGAAAGCCCGTCTTTACAGTAAACATGCTGCAAATCCGCGTAGACAGAGTTGTAAACTATTGAGAGAATTCCCAAACGATTCGATGGAATCCGTCTTCGTTGAATAGTCGTCCCCCCTCCCCACAGAGCGGGCTAGCGGGATTTCCAAGTAAAGTTTTACCAGTTATCATTCCAAGACGGCGATTCTCTCTTCTATTCGTTTCCATGCGTGTCGGTTGGAAAAGTCTTTCATCAGCTTGAGGACGACCGAGCGACTGTGCCGAATAATCGTCGCCGCGCAATGAAAGAATTCCAAACGGAATCGGGCGATCGTATACCCGATATGCATCGGTTCGCAAACGTTGCGTTTAAAGCGCTCGAACAAATTATAGGCCAGCAGCTTAATCAGCAAATCCAATTCATTTGCTTTGAAATCGCCGGTTGCAATCCGATCGATGGAAAAGCCTTGTTTCGCTTCTTTGATGTAATTTTCCATACAGCAGCGTTGATTGTAGAAGCGCAACAGATCTATCGGTTCCCACTCCAGATTGGTTACAATTGCTTCGTACGTCCAGTCCGAATCGAATACGATCCGGCCTTGCCCATCATCGAAGATTTGCGCTTTGCGAATCACCGCCACACGGCGTGACGTTTCCCAGGAGGTCGCCTTGTAAATCAACGTGATGCCTTCGATGATCCAGTCTTCGTCGACATAGCGCGTCCAATAGCGGCAGGCCTGCACTTCTCTGGCGAGCCGCTGAGTCCACTTTAGCTTGCCGACGTAGCCGACTCCCTTGTTCTCCCACAAGCTGTAAAAGTGTTCGCCGCCAAAGCCTTTGTCAAATCGGGCGTATTTCACGCGGCGATCGCCAAGGAGTTCAAAGGTTTGCTCCAGAAACGCGGCGGCATCTGTAGATGAGTGAGTGTTGCCCGGCCGAAGCGTCGCATTCAGATTCAGCCGTGTCTGCCCTTCGAAGACCAGCAACGGGTGGTAGCTGTTCCGTCCCGGCTTGTGCGGGTTGGTTCCTTTGGCTGCGCCTTCTTGATTGCCATACACGGTTTCCACCGATGAATCCAAATCGAGAATCAAGCCGACAGGCAAGGCGGGACGAAGGATCTCCTGATTCAGTGCCCGTAGCTCGGCTGGCAGCGTCGGACAGGTTCGGCCCCATCGAACCAATTCCTTGTATAACAAACTATGATGGGGACAGCGACCGCCGAGAAAACGGCGTAACAGGACGTCTTGCTGCAATTTGCGAAAGTGGAAGATCCGCTCACATCCGAGCATCCATCCTATGATGAGATACAACACAATGCGCTGAATAGGGAAAACCGCATTGATCGCTTTGCCGCCGGAGAGATATCTCATCGCCTCCGAAAGCTTGATTTTTTCAAGGTAGGCCAGAAATATGTTAACACCGCCAAAACTCGTGGCGTTATTCAGCGAAAATTCGCTCTTGATCTTGCTCATGATTGTGGTAGACTTCACCTTAAGGGTGCTCCTCTCTTGGGATGATGTTGTCTTCGCAAACACCATTATACCAAGGATCTGGGGCACTTTTCATGTTTTCAAAGAGTTGTACTTTCGAAATTCAGG
>NZ_JALXVO010000116.1:0-1577 GCF_025151705.1 Paenibacillus sp. p3-SID1389
AAGTCAATTTCATAATTCAATTTATTAGCTACTGCAGGTAACCAATTTCGAGGTGTACATTTTCAAAAAAAGTTACGCGGCTTGTTTGGTCAAACGGATGTTCATGTTCAAATAATCCAGCGCATATTTAGACACATTGTACGCTAGGTAACTTAGTTCGAGATCGACGAACGCACGTTTTTTGAGCCTTCGTGTAGTGCCCATGCCAAAGTATAACTTCAGATATGCAAAGACGCGTTCAATAGCGGTCCGCTGCTTAAACAATTCGGCAAACTTCTCGCTTCCCCGGCCAGGTGCTGTGTATTTGCGGACGTCGGTTTCTATCCGGATTTTATACACCTTCTGGCAACCTGTAGCTTGCAGCGGACATTCCTTGCATTCTTTCGGACGGGTAAATTTCACGTTGCCCCCCTTGGGGTCGTAGCTGTCATAACGGTACGGATGGCCTTGTTCACACAGCGGACGATAATATTTGTCTTCCTTCAAAGGCAGCTTGGTGCGGTGAATTAACGGGATAATCGGAAAAGCACCTAACTTGCGGATTTGTCGGTATACCGCTTCGCCGTCATAGCCCTTATCAGCCAAAACGTGCTTAACCTGCAGATCCGGAAATCGCTCCTGAAGTCGCTTCAGCAGCATAATGGCCGGTCTCTGGTCACTGACATGAGCGGAGCAGGTCTCGCCGGCAACAATATATTGGCTTGCCGTGTCGACGAGCAGATTCGCCTTGTACCCGTACCAGAATTTCACGCGGTGGGTGCCTCGCGGATCGCCTTTTGCGCCAGTGCTTGGGTATTGCGGCATATCGCGGGCGAGTTCTTCGTAACTGGCTGGCAACATGTCGGCTACTCCCCGTTCGAAGAAACCAAGCGACGCTTCGTAAGCATCCATTTGCTTCCGCCACTCGTCCCATTCCGCTTTCGGGATTCTCCCGCGTTTGGAACGTTTGGGCTTCTCCGGCTTGGCTTCCTGGGACGGCGTGCATGTGTCCGCGGAGAACAAGGCAGGGTCTTCGTCAACGAGAGGGCTGGAAGAAGTCGTCGTCTTCCCTTCATCCAGCTTCGGATTTCGGTCGAAGGCCTCAATGTGGGACGAATCTATTGCCAGAACCTCACCCGAAAGAAACCCTGCGGCAATTGCCTGGTCTACCACTGTATCCAGAACGTGTCTCAGTACGCCGCTTTGAGCCAGCCTGGCTACAAGGCGGGAATAGGCGGCTTCACTCGGTACCCGGTCCGAATCGGTAAAGCGGCATAACCTTCTGAATTCGGAACTGGTTCGCAGACGCTTGATCAGATCTTTCGTATAGCGGATATGTTCCAGTTTTCCAATAATGAGGGAATACATCATCGCTCTGGTATTTAAACTTTCGGAGCGGCCGCGGGTACTTTTTTTGCTAACGGCATGCAGGATGATCCCCATGGGGACGTGTTCCAGAATGGCACTGTATTTTGCCTCATCCGCCATTCCCATTAATTCCTCGAAGGAAAATAGCTCTGCTTGTTGAATACCATACATGGGAGTACTCCTTTCTCGTGGTTGGTGTGGTAACCTTTACTTCGAGATTTTGGGGAGGT
>NZ_JALXVO010000118.1:0-1353 GCF_025151705.1 Paenibacillus sp. p3-SID1389
CTAATCCTGTACTCGTAACCATGAATTCCTTTGTAATATTCCGGGTACATGCCTCCTCCACATTCTTCGCAGCGGAATTGCGGAGGTACTGTTGGATCTCCATCATCCATCGCATCGAAATTTCGAACGACATTCAGCGGAATCTCTTCTGTTGTATGACATTGAAGACAGATGTAGGTTACTTTCGCTTTGCTATGCAGCCCGCTTTGCGGCTTTTTCTTTTTCTTCGCTACCTTTCGTTTCTTTGACACCGGCGACATCCCGAATCATCCTCTCCAGACATGCCTTTGAGGTGGAGCACACCGCGTACTTCACCTTCAACTTCCCATCCTCAAGGCAGGCTTCTCCCTTGTATTCGTAATAACTTTCGCATTTTGGGCAACATGGCGGCTTCCCCGTCTGCTCCTTGATCCGTTCACTCCACGTTCTGCGTTTTAATATCCGCTTTGCCTTGACAATCCATCTTCTCGCGGCTTTTTGCCACTCACTGACTAACTTCTTGCACAGGCTCTTGATCCGCCGCGAATAAACCCCGTAGTAACGGATCGTTTTGAAGTTTTCATCCGGAATATGCCGCACAAGTCTACCCATAAATTCTTCTACCGAAATCGTCTCGGTCTTCTCTTCCCCGTCATTCTTATCCCGGTAACGAAATGTCACCTTTTCTCCGTCATACGCTTCGATCCGGCTAACCGCTATCGCTGGTCTTCTCATGTATCGCCCGATATATCCGAGTTGCTGCTTGACGTTCCCTTTCTGTTTCGGAGCATGCACATAAAAGCCTTCTCCGTTCTCGCAGTAAGCTTTTTGCAAACGGGACTGCACTTGCTTTTTCTCTTGTTCACTTAACTTTCGTCGAATCAGCTTCAAAACAACCGTCTGCCATTGCTTACGCAGCATCTCGAACGGAATAAAATCGTATGTTTTCCACTCGCCGGTCTTCTTCATTCCTCCCATCGTTACAAGCATATGTACATGAGGATTGAAGTTAAGCCGTGCCCCAAACGTATGCAACCCGGCTACGATTCCGGGAGTTACCTTATGTTTCTTCTCAAAATGTTCTTTGACTAAGCGTACCGCTTCATCCATAAATTCTTTGAGTAATTTTGCCCGATGGAGCAGAAAGATTTCCCGTAATCCTTCGTCGATCGTGAAGACGACATGGCGGTGGTTGACTTGGAATACATCTTGTTCCAGGAGACGTGCCCATTCCTCTGTTTCTCCGCATGAACAGGTCGTACAGAATCTTCCTTTACAACGATACGGAACGAGCCGTAGGTCATGACATCCTTCACATACCATCAGCTTAAAACCGTTTCTGGGATCCCCGCATCGACGGAACTTCTCTACTTC
>NZ_JALXVO010000119.1:0-1319 GCF_025151705.1 Paenibacillus sp. p3-SID1389
CGCGATCACTCAGTTAAAATGTTACTAAAGAGGCATCGGTTCACTCACATCGAAATGTTACCGAAGGGATGTGTTTTGAAACTGAGCATGAAAACACGACGTGAAGTAATCCGTACCTTGGCTGATCAATACATGAGAGCGAAATCGCGAAATGAGAAATCTGCAATCCTTGACAACGCCGTGAAGGTGCTGGGTTGCCATCGGAAGCATGCTATCCGCGCTCTCACGAACCCTCCTGCGCTGACACCAGCGAAATCGAAACGTAATCGGCCATTAGCTTACCAGGAGGCGATGCCCGTCATTGAGCGCGTTTGGGAAGCCCTGGATTATCCTTGTGCCGAGCGACTGCATCCTGTTCTGCTCGATACAGCCCAGAGCCTTGCCCGGCACGGTCACCTGCACCTTACCGACCTTATCATATCGCAGTTGCAAAAGATCAGCCGCCCGACATTGGCGCGCAGGTTATCCACACTTCGTTGTCCAAAAGCCAGACCAGCTGTCAACAAGCGAAAGCCGCTCGCCGAACTCCGTTCACAAGTGCCCATGATCGCCTACGATTGGGATGAAACGCGTCCGGGCGCGCTGGAAATCGATTTGGTCGAACACAACGGCGGATCGTCGCTCGGCCACTTCGCCTATACGCTGACTGTGACCGACGTGGTCTCCGGCTACACCCGCAGACGCGCGCTGCTCGGCAAATCCCAACTTGCCGTGCTTCGTGAGCTCAAGCACATCATCGCGGAGTGGCCCATGCAGCCTTGGGGGATCCACAGTGACAACGGCCAAGAGTTTTTAAACGCCCATTTGAAAACCTTCTGCGCTTCGAACAACATTCGTTTCACGCGCAGCCGCCCTTATCGCAAAAACGACAATGCTCACGTGGAGCAAAAAAACGGCTTCCTCGTCCGCCAGCTGGTCGGCTACGAACGCTATGACCGCACGGAACAGGTGGAGTGGCTCAACTCCATCTATGCTCTGCATGATCGGTACTTCAATTGCTGCTTGCCCACTCGCAAGCTGATCGGCAAGGAGCGTCGCGGGGCTCGTGTAAAGAAAACATTCGACACGGCCAAAACACCCGTTGCCCGGTTAATCGAATTGGGCGTGCTACGACCAGAACAAACCCAACGGTTACAGGCGTATCAGACTTCCCAAGATCCGCTTGCATTACACAATCAGTTGGAAGCGCTGCTTTCCCAACCCGTGACGCCTGCCTCCGCTACGCGCCCAGTGGAGGCTATGTAACAGCCTCCACTGGGTAACAAAATTACGTGAGTGAACCATTATCCTTCGGTAACATTTTTATATGAGTTGACACG